>JBDTMS010000388.1:0-4712 GCA_039934195.1 Betaproteobacteria bacterium | reverse complement strand
AGAGCCGCTATTCCATCAGGCCGGTACGGCGCACGCCGCTTTAGATGCTCATAGAGACGCCGATGCCCCTCAACCCACGCTTGTGGCTGTTGCTCGCGTGTTCGCTTGGCGAGGAGATCGCGCACGAGCGCGTGTGCATCGATCGCACCACTGCCATCGACTTGACTTAATAACTCGCAGGCCGTCAAACGTTTAATCGCCAGATTCCACTGCGCGTCCGTTAGGTTGACCAGTGGGTCGTTAAGGCCAGGAATGCAAGGCAGCGCACGCAAAGCTGCTAGGCATCCAGCGTCAGCGGGACGATCGAAATATCCCGCAAGCCGGAACGTTGCGAGTTCGCTTGCACCTTGCGCGCCGGCGCTTTCAAACCAGCGTTCGTAGCTCTCGATCAGTCGAGCAGCCTGACCGCCTAAGACCTCGCGATCAGCGTCGTTAAACTTCACCGTGTCCAGCTTTCTAACGTCGCCAGATTGGGCAAGCGCCAGAAAAATGCCCGAGCAAACTTAGAGTCAATGCATGGCCACGTACCTGTCGGCTACACCGCTTAAGTTCCTCATCATCGCTGTCAATCAATGCGGCGCCGGCACGGCGCACTCCAAGCTTATGCAGAAGGCGCGCACCGTCATCATCGGACAGCAGGTCAAGAGGATGCCGAATCAAGGTCCCGGAAGGGTGATCGACGCTTCGCTCGTACTCGTTAAGGTCGGAAACACGCTCCTGCGTGGTGATCAAGCATAAGCCCTGCTGGCCGGCTGACGCTAGTTGCTGTAAGAGAATCTGTACACCCGGGGTCCGGAGCTTACCTCCGTGGGGGCCTGGGGCGTACTGAAGTGGTTCCATCCCATCCAATATGAGAAGCGTTCTGCAACTACCGATCGCTTCTCCCAACAATTTTCCCTTGTCCCATGTTGACGTAGTTGGGAGGTGCGGGACATTGAACCATTGCATCGCGCTATCAAGGAAATTGTCGTCGGAGGCTTGGTGGTCGCTGCTTTGACCAAAAAAACTCCATCCAAACACTCGCTCAGCTCCGCGCCAGCCGTCGATTCGCAGCAAATCGATCCATCGCTTAATCAGGGCAGTTTTGCCTACCCCTCCGGCAGCGATCAGTTCCACCATCTGCGTGCGACCTTTATCGTCCCAGGCGCTATCTAGCAAACTGATCTCGGCACCTCGACCAAGAAAGTCGGAAGCTCCAGCAGGCAATCTAGTCAGATCAACCTGGAACTCCCGTCCATGCAATCGATTTCCGCTGCGCACGTATCTCCACTCCTTTCCCACATTCCCCGCAACAAACGCCGCCCACTTCCGAACCCGGATTTGCCGCGAACAGCTGGTTCTCGATATGCATTCCCGGATCAATAACGCGCAGAAGCGGACCCTATTTTTTTCTCCAGTATTCAAGCACGATGCGCTCGCAGGGTTCACAAATGTAGCTGTAGATTCGCTCGGGTTCACCAATCGGGCGATCTAAACCTCTTCAGCTTTCCATGAAGCATTCATGAGATTACTACGCGATCCAATTACGTAACCCGCTTATGATCAGTTGTGCGTATGGTCGTGCGATTTAGTAGCGCACTTCAGTGACCCCTTCAACACCCCCCACCCACCGCTGCAAATCCGGAATCCCCGCAAACAAATCGATCCCCGATATGCGTTCCCAACTTCCGATAGCTCTCCCATTTGCGCCTCATCGAAAAACTGATCTAACGTAGTCTCCTGCGGAAACTCGATGTGTTGCGCTTGGTATTGCAGAATGTCGAGCGGCTCGTCGCCTTTCAGGCTTGGCTTGACGATCAACATGATTTTGCAAGCTTGCAGGCTTGCGGGCTGTCATCCTAGTACACACGCGCGAGCACGGCGCGGCAGCCTGAGTAGGCCTCTCCTTACACTCGGCAATTGCCCGGCTTCTCCGCCGTGTCCCCAGGCTGCGCCGCAATTCCGTCAACGTGCCAATTATTTTTCGCAACTCGCGTTTAGAATCGCATCGAGCTCGGTCTGATCCAAGAACCTGATATCCGCATGATCCTCTTCCGTCTTGCCCATGCAAAGATTCCGTTCTCAGCATCGCTTATCGATGTCGGCACGCCCTACCGCCCACCCGCATGCAAAGACCGCTGCCGCTGGAGCCCCCGATCCCACGTCCGCGCGAATTTATCAGCGTCTTTCGGATCTTTGGGCTTAAGTAAATCCCCTACCCACCCCTGCAAATCCGGTATCCCCGCAAACAACTGATCCCCGATATGCGTCCCTAATTTCCGATAACTCTCCCACTGCGCCTCATCGAAAAACTGATCTAACGTCGTCTCCTGCGGAAACTCGGTGTGTTGCGCGTGGTACTGCAGAATGTCGAGCGGCTCGTCGCCTTTCAGGCTCGGCTTGACGATCAGCATGATGCTGCAAGCTTGCGGGTCGTCGCCGTAGTACACGCGCGCGAGCAACGCGTGGCAGCCCGAGTACGCTTCCCCTTGCAGGCGACAATTGTCGGTCGGGTCGCCTTTATTCCACACGCTGCGCTGTAATTCCGACGGCGTGCCGATCAGTTTGCGCAGCTCGGGTTTTAGAATTGCATCGAGCTCGGTCTGATCTAAAAAGCGAATCTCCGCATCGAAGTCCATGCGTGCTTTGCGAATCAGATTCGCGAGGTCGTCGTAGAGATAAGTGCCGTCGCAACCGTTATCGCTCGCCAGAATAAACGGCACGCGACGACGCAGCAGCTCATAGACCGCCGTGTTCTCGTAATGGCCGCCATCGGATAGATACCAGCGCTCGCGATGCGGGCCGTGAAAGCGCGCGAGGAATTCGTCGGAGAGATATACCTGCGCGGAGAACAGCCGTTCCAACACGTTAGTCAGCAAACTGGCGCCGTGCGGCTGGTTGCTCTTATACCGCCGTTTCGGCGCGAGGCCGCTGTCCCACCAATAGCCGATGCGCACGTTGCTCAAGCCGAGCAGCAAGCTCATGCCGAGATTCGTGCGCGCGCCGAGTCCCGTGGTAAACGCGGCGCCCGATATCGCGATCCATTGACCGACGGTCAGCGATTCCGCTTTCAGCTTGAACCGTTCTTTCGCTTTACCGCTGCCGAATACGCCGAATTGTCCGCTCGTCGGCGCCACCGGCTGGAGCTTGCGCAGGCCGTCGTGCTCGTCGTCGTCCCAGATCGCGTGGTGCACGCGTGCGACGCTGATGCCGCACGGACCGATCGCCATGCCGAGGCCTTTGCGATCGCGCTGCTCGAGTTGCGAGGTGCCGCCGATGGTTTCGTTGATCGTCACGTTGATCAGGTGTATCGGTCCACCATGACGCTCGGGCCGATACTTGTCGAACCGTACGTCGTCGCCCGCGACCGTCTCGGTTACGTCCTGCGTATTACGCGCTTTGCGCTTGCCGTTGTGCTTGTCCGGATTCATGTACTGCAACGCATAGCCGGTACGCAGCGCGTTGGATGCACCGAGATAGGCGCGCGCCAATCGCGTCGAATAGAACTGCTGGATCGACGAAAGATTGAGAAAGCTCATCGTCTTGCCGGTTAGCAGGCTGATCACGAAGGCGATCATCAATGCAACGCTCGTGAATTCGGCGGCGGGCGCTTCGAGCGTTTCCACGTGTTTAAGCGGCTTCGGATCAGCTACGACGATCACACCATTATTGACCGCGACATCACGATGCTGAGGAGCGAAATGTTCGATGATCTGCTGGCCGGGATCGCCGCGTGGCACCTGCCCCTTCCACATAATCGCATGCGCGATCGCGGCCCAGAGCGTCGCAACGATCAGCGCCAGCACGATGCCGGCAATGAAACCGATAATCTGCGTGGGAATGCGAATACGCTTCGACTTGGTGGTTTGATCTGCGGACAGATAACTCGCGAACTGTCGCACGAGGAGAACGAGCAGGCCGGTCACCAGGCCGGTGATGGCAACGGAGCCTCCACCGCCTTGCGCCACGACGACGGCGTAAGCAGTTTGTCCGAACGAATCCACCAGAGTGAACACCAAGGTTACCGCGAACAGCAAAAGCATCCCGCCGAGCCAGCGCGATAAGCGATTACGGGCGACGGCCGCACCCTCGGCGCCGGCACGGATCAGCGAGAGGCCATAGACGATCGCCGTCAAAATCGCGCCGATGTAGACATAGGCTAACGCAACTTGCGCAGCATGCTTATGTGGCGTCGTGTCCAGCACTTTGAACGATGCATAGAATCCCCAGATCGCGCAGCCGGCGACGACCATCAGCGCGATGAACGGATAGTTGATGTGGAACCACCGCCCTCGCACGGCACGCAATCCCTTGCCCTGCCGGCTCTGCGTCAGCCAGTACGCCGCGCCCAAGGGCACGATGGCAAGCGCCGCGATAAAAGCCGGCACCAGCAGCCACGGACTGCCCCAGAACTGCGGCAACGTCGTGGGGCCGATATGTCCCTGCAGGAAGTTGAGCCCGAAAAACTCCTGCTTCCCGCCGTGCCAAGCCCACGCACGCACTGTGTTCATGAACAGAAATATCGTCAGCAGCGTGATACCCAACACATACTGAATCGCCGCCCAGTTGCGAATGTAGATTGCCGCCGCGGAGTAATAGTCGCCCGCGCCGGTCGGTGCAATGTAGCGGCCGTTTTCGCGCAGCCAGCGGATCGGCGCGGAATTCGTATCGGCGAGCGCCTCGCGCGCCTGCTGCAGAGATTGCCTCGGCGTCGCAATCTCGCCGCCGGTGAC
>JBDTMS010000387.1:0-4756 GCA_039934195.1 Betaproteobacteria bacterium | reverse complement strand
AGACGCCTTCTCTTGCAGCGATTGCCCAGCCAGCTTCACGGGCAGCATCGTAACCGAGTGGGGATGGGTTGGCGCGACGATCTGGTGCGAGCGCCGAACTAGACCGACAGCTCTTGCAGGCGCGGGCTCAACCGCGTCCCATCTATTTCGAGTAAGCCGACCGAGATCGGCAAGCTGAACCGTCGCGGCCCCGCGCTGCCGGGATTGAAGTACAGCACGCCGTTACGCATCTGCATCGCAGGCTTGTGCGAATGGCCCGATACAACCACCTGTACTGCCGATGTCAGCGCCTGCGGGCGCAGTGTGTTCACGTCATGCAGTACATACACGCCGACGCGTTCGAACGCGATCCACACTTCTTCCGGGAGTGTATGCGCCCAGCTTTCAGCGTCGTTGTTGCCGCGTACCGCAGTTAGCGGTGCTATTTCGGCGAGCGCATCCAGTACCGCTTGCGATCCGATGTCGCCTGCGTGAATGAGCGCGTCGCAGCCGCGTACCGCTTCCAGTGCTGCTGGGCGCAGCAGACCGTGGGTGTCGGAAATCACCCCGATCCGCATCATTTTGTCGGCTGACTCGAGCGAACGGTATCGGCGGATCAGCTTCCCGGACGTCGCTCGGCGAAGCTGGGCAAGCCGTCGTCGCATTCGCCCCAGGGCAACCGGCTTATCGTCCAAATATGATCCGTCGGCGTGATCGAGGTGGGCGTGTCGAGACTGCATGCGGTGACGTCGATCTCGTCCTCGCTGCCCACGCGTTGGTAAGTGAGCGGCGTGCCGCAGTCGGCGCAAAAGCTTCGATGCGCGATGTCCGACGAGCGATAACGTTTCGGCTCGCCGCGTATCCACATGAGCTCACGCGTTTTGACGCTGAACCAGGTGACGAACGCTGCGCCGCTGGCGCGCCTGCACGTCGCGCAGTGGCAATGCGTCATGTCGTGCGGTTGACCGACCGCGCGATAGCGGACGCTGCCGCACAGGCAGCCGCCCTCGAGCACCATCGGAGTGCCATTCTGCTCAGCCATAACTGCATCCCCCGTTCCGTTGTCGGACCGCAAACCAGCACGAGCAAATCCATCAATCGGCTGCAAGCGTCCAAGCAACGCTCTGCCCCGCTCGCAGCGGGACCAACGTGCCCCCGGCATACGCCAGCTCGCCCGGCACGGTCCACTCGCGTCTGGCTAATTTGATTTGCTGTTTGTTCCGCGGCATACCGTAGAAATCGGCGCCACTGAAGCTCGCGAACCGTTCGAGCTGCGCTAGCGCACCGACGGCGTCGAATGCTTCGGCGTACAACTCGATCGCAGCGTGCGCGGTGTATACGCCAGCACAGCCGCAAGCGTTCTCCTTCGTGTGCCGCGCATGCGGCGCGCTGTCCGTGCCGAGAAAAAATTTCGTGTTCGACGAAGTCGCGGCGGCAACCAGTGCCAGCCGATGCGTTTCCCGCTTGAGCACCGGCAAACAATAATGATGCGGCTGGATGCCGCCTTGAAATATCGCGTTGCGATTGAGCAGAAGGTGATGCGCGGTAATCGTGGCGGCGACGTTGCTGGGTGCAGCCTTCACAAACTCAACTGCATCGAGCGTCGTGATGTGCTCCATCACGATTTTCAGCGCCGGGAAGTTCCGCGCGAGCGGAGCCAGCGTTCGATCGATGAATACGGCCTCGCGGTCGAACACATCGACCGCCGGATCGGTCACTTCACCGTGCACCAGCAACGGCATGCCGAGTCGTTGCATTGCCTCGAGAGCAGCGCTGCAATTCGCGATGTCGGTGACCCCTGAATCGGAGTTCGTCGTCGCGCCGGCGGGGTAGTATTTCACTGCGAAAACTGCATTGCTGTCACGTGCGCGCAGAATTTCGTCAGCCGGCGTTTTGTCGGTCAGGTAAAGTGTCATCAACGGCTCGAAGTGCGAGCCTTCGGGCAGCGCGCTGCGGATTCGTTCGCGGTACGCGAGCGCCATCGCCGTATTCGTAATCGGCGGACGTAGATTCGGCATGACGACGGCGCGAGCGAACTGCGCCGCGCTGTGCGCCACCACGGCGCGCAACGCATCGCCATCGCGCAAATGAAGGTGCCAATCGTCCGGCTTGGTCAGTGTCAGCTGCTGCATCTCTTCGGTACCATTGTAATAAGCTAACCGGTCGTGATAGAGCTAACCAGGATCGCCGGAATCCATTGCTTTTTTGAACGCCAGCGCGCGCTCGTATAGCGCATTTTTTTTCCGGCCGCTAATTTCGGCCGCAATTGCTACAGCCTGGCTGACCGGCAGCGAGCGCAGTAATATTTCGAGAACGCGCTCGGCCTGTGCGTTCTGTGTGTCGACATCTTCTTGCGCACCTTGGACGATCAGCACGAATTCGCCACGGGTGCGATTCGGATCTTGCGCAATCCAACCGACCGCATCGCCGAGCCGGCAGCGATGAAAGCTCTCGAACACTTTGGTGAGCTCGCGCGCGATCACCAGTTCGCGATCCTGCCCGAAGGTCTCCGCCATGTCTTGCAGCGTTTGCGTCACGCGATGCGGCGCTTCGTAGAACACCAGTGCGAAGTTCAGCGGCGCAAGACGCGCCAGTGCGTCGCGGCGTGCGCTGCTTTTGCTGGGAAGGAAACCATAAAACAGAAAATGCGGCGCGCTGATGCCGGCGGCCGATAGCGCGGCGATCAACGCGCTGGGGCCGGGCACCGGAATGACGCGATGACCAGCGTCCGATACTCGGCGTACAAGCAGCGCACCGGGGTCGCTGATGGCGGGCGTACCGGCATCGGTTACGCAAGCTACGGAGCGGCCTTCGCTCAGCAATTGCACGATGCCCTCTGCCGATGCGGCTTCGTTGTGCTGGTGGATGGCGATCAGGCGTGCGCGAATCTCGTAGTGCGACAAAAGCTGGCGCGTGAGGCGCGTGTCCTCCGCCGCAACGGCATCGACCGACTGCAGAACGTCCAGCGCGCGCAGCGTGATGTCGCGCAAATTCCCCAGCGGGGTGGCCACGACATATAATGCCGGCTCCAATTGCGCGCGGGGCTCGTTATGCAACGTCGATCGGCCTCTCTGCTCTCGGTTCTGGTCACACTATACTTGGGTGACTGCCTGCTAGCCAATGGCCATGCAGGCGCGCAGACCGACGACAGCGCGGCCGTCGTTGAAAGCGGCCCGCAGATCGCGGTTCTGCTTCCGCTCAAGTCCCTGTCTATCGGCCGGCAAGCCGATGCCGTCCGCCTCGGCATTCTCGAAGCGGCGAAAGTCGATCGCGGGACGACCCTGCCGGTGGTGGTTCACGCCACGACCGATGACCCATTCGATGTCGTCAACGCATACGAAGACGTGGTGCGGGCCGGCGCTCAGGTGGTCATCGGTCCGTTGACGCGTAGCGCGGTTACCTCGCTTGCGGCCACCAATCTCGTCGTCGTACCCACGCTCGCGCTCAGCGCGCCCGACGCAGATGCAATAGCGCCCTCGGAGCTGTTCGTGTTCGGCCTGCAAGTCGAAAACGAAGCCAGACAGGTTGCCCAACTCGCACGTCGACTCGGCCGCCGCGGCGCAATCGTCGTTGCGAGCGAAACTGCTTTGTCGCACCGTCTGGCGCAGGCCTTCAGCGAAGAATTCCAGCGCCAGGGCGGCATCATCAAAGATCAGTTCGACTACACCAACGATCCGCCGAGCCTGCTCAAATTGCGCAACTCGATTGCCAATCGCATCGGCGACATGATCTTCCTCGCGCTCGACGATCGCCGCTCCAAGCAGATCCGCTCGTATCTCGGCAGCAACGTTCCAATCTACGCAACTTCGCTGGTGCACACCAGTGCAGAGCCGCTGGCGAATTTCGAATTGAATGGCGTCTATTTCGTCGACATGCCGTGGCTTCTAACGCCCGACCATCCGGCAGTGTTGTCGTACACGCGCCAGGAGCAGGCAGGACTCGAGTTCCAGCGTTTCTACGCACTGGGTATCGACGCCTATCGGATCGCGCAAGATCTGCTCAAACCCGGCAGCAGCCACGCTGCGCTGGACGGTGTCACCGGCACCATCACGCTCGCGCGCGATCATCGCTTCGTCCGCGAGTCGATTCCCGCGCAGTTCAGTCAGGGCGAAGCGCATGTGCTGGTCAACAAAGCCGCGCGTCGTCCCATCCCACCCGGCGAAGCCGCTACCGTCGAGCCCGAGCGCGCCGCTCGTCCCTGATGAGCGCCGGCGGGGCGCAGGCGGAAGATCGCGCCCTGCAATTTCTGCTGTCGCAAGGCCTGCGCCTAAAACAGCGCAACTACCACTGCCGCATGGGAGAGATCGATCTCATCCTGGTCGATGGCAATTCACTGGTTTTCGTCGAAGTACGCATGCGCAGCAGCCGCGCGTTTGGCGGCGCCGCGGAGAGCATCACCGCACGCAAGCAGGCGCGCATCATCGCCGCCGCACGCCACTACCTCGCCAGGCAAACAGTCACGCCTGCGTGCCGATTCGACGCCGTACTGATCGACGCAAATGACGCAATGCAGTGGGTCAAAGATGCGTTCGGCGAGTGAATGGCGTCGCCGCTGACGGCCGGAGCTTCGTCGGATTCATGCAATAATCTTTTCGACGAGCAACTTTGAGGGCGACGATGGATCTGATTGAACGAATCCGCCAGCATTTTGCCGACAGCGCGCAACTCAAGGTGCAAGCGGTGAGCGTGCTCGCCGAGCCGTTGATGCAAGCAGGCGAACGAATGGTCCAATGCTTGATGAACGAGGGAAAAATTCTTGCATGCGGCAACGGCGGTT
>JBDTMS010000386.1:0-4768 GCA_039934195.1 Betaproteobacteria bacterium | reverse complement strand
CGACTGGACGTTCAGGCGAGCGTACGCGGTCCGTCCGTATGTCGTGGCCGGCGGCAACCGGGGGTTCGATTATTTGCTTTCGCCTTTATCGAAGCGATACACGGCGAGCGACCCGAGAACATTCGGGAACATGGAAACCATGCGTCCGCGATGCATGACAGCCCGCTCGAGAATTCTAATGCCGTATTGCGCGCAGAACCGTTCGAAATCGTCGATCGTAAACAGGTGCACGTTCGGTGTGTTGTACCACTGGAACGGCAGCTCCGGCGAGCTTGGCATATGGCCGCCGAACACTTGCAGACGATGGCGCCAGTAACCGAAGTTCGGAAACGTCACGATGCCTTCGCGCCCGACGCGGAGCATTTCGTTGATGATGCGCTCGGTTTGTCGTACCGCTTGCAGCGTCTGAGACAAGATAACGTAATCGAACGAGCCGGTAACGAAGCCCGCTAAGCCGGACTCCAAATCGCCCTGCAGTACATTGACGTTGTTCTTCACGCTGGCGAGCAGCTTGGCGTCATCGATCTCTACGCCATAACCCGAAGCTTCGCGCTTTTCTTTCAGGTAACGCAGCAACGAGCCGTCGCCGCAGCCGAGATCGAGAACGCGCGCACGCGGGCGGATCCATTGCGCGATCGCATCGAAATCGGAACGCCCGCCGAGGCCATTGGCGCTATCTGTCATAGCACGATCGAGCATAGCGTCAGCCGGTCTCGATGTTGGCGAGATACGCACGGATCAAGCTGTGATAGCGCGGATCTTCCATCAGGAATGCATCGTGGCCATGCGGGGCATCGATTTCCGCATACGAGACGTTGTGCCGGTTTTGCACGAGCGCCTTGACAATCTCGCGCGAACGCGCCGGCGTAAAACGCCAGTCGGACGTAAAAGACACGACCAGAAACGAAGCCTGGGCCGGCGCCAACGCTTTGGTCAGATCGCCGCCGTGATCCGCGGCAGGATCGAAATAATCCAGCGCCTTGGTGATGCGCAAGTATGTGTTGGCATCGAAGTAGTCGGAAAATTTGTCGGCTTGATAGCGCAGATACGATTCGATCTCGAACTCGACTTCGAAATTGAACTTGAGCTCGCCATAGCGCAGCACGCGGCCGAATTTTTCCGCCATTGCATCGTCGGACAGATAGGTGATATGGCCGATCATACGTGCGACGCGCAGGCCGCGACGGGGCACAACGCCATGCGCGTAGAAGTTACCGCCGTAGAAATCCGGGTCCGTCATGATCGCCTGCCGGGCGACCTCGTTGAACGCGATGTTCTGTGCGGAAAGCTTGGGAGCAGCCGCGATTACCAAGGCGCTGCGCACGCGTTGCGGAAAGCTGATCGTCCATTGCAGCGCCTGCATCGCGCCGAGGCTACCCCCCATGGCGACGGCGAAGCATTCGATGCCGAGTGAATCGGCCAGCCGGGCTTGCGTCTGGACCCAATCCTCAACCGTCACCACCGGGAAATCCGCGCCCCACGGCTTGTCGGTGGCCGGATTGGTGCTGGCCGGTCCGGTCGATCCATGACAGCCGCCGAGATTATTCACGCCGACTACGAAGAAGCGATCGGTATCGACGGGTTTGCCCGGCCCGACCAGATTGTCCCACCAGCCGACATTCTGGGGATCGTTCGCGTAGAAGCCGGCGACATGATGCGCCGCGTTGAGTGCGTGGCAGATCAACACTGCGTTGTCGCGTGACGCATTCAACTTGCCGTACGTTTCGTACGCGAGGTGATAGCGGTCGAGCACGGCCCCGCTGCGCAGCTTGATTGGGGCGTTGAACTGCGCGATCTGCGGTACGACGACGCCGACCGAGCCGTACGGAATCATGAATCGACGGACCGGCGCTTCGCCGCCATTCGCGTCAAGACGGCACTCGCGCCGCCGACAGCCGCCGAACGATTTGTCGCACGGCATCGTCTTTCATGTCCTGGAACAGTAGCGCCTGCTCACTGTCTTTGGCCAGCACCGCTTGGTCGTCGTAGGTCATATCCCGATGCAGCACGATTTGGGTCGGTGCGATCCAGTCGCGCGTTTTGTCGCGCAACCCAAAGGTGACGAGGTAGCGGAACTGCAGCTCGCGAATGCGGCCGTTCCCAGAGATAGACAGAATCTGCGTCTCCTGTATCTCGGAGAAAACATTTAGCGTAGCTTGCGCGTCCTCTGGCCGATCGACCAGCACAGCGCGACTGCCGCTTGCGAGATAGCGCTTGATCTCGGCGGCGAACGACGAGTATGCCGGCGCCGAGATAAACAGCGTCTCGAACGGCATCGTTGCATCGCCGCTCGGATGAAAACCGCAAGCGCTCAAGGCTACGAGAAACACGGTGAGCACAGCGCGCTTCGCCCACAACGAACCGGGCTTGCGAGCCGAATGTTCCGCCGATATTGCTTGCGACTGCTGTTGCGCCGACATGTACGATTTCCTCACAAGACGACGTTTACCAGGCGGCCCGGCACCACGACGACCTTCTTCACCGACTGGCCTTCGATGTACTTTTGCGCAATTGGACTGGCCAAGGCCATCTGCTCGATTTGCGCGCGCGCTGCATCGCTTGGCACTCTGATACTGCCGCGCAGTTTGCCGTTGACCTGCAGGACCAGCTCGATCTCGTCGAGCTTCAGCGCATTCTCATCGGGCTCCGGCCACGGTGCGTCGAACACATCGTTGCCCAGGCCGAGCTCGCGCCATACGTGAAAACTCAGATGCGGCGTGATCGGCGCGAGCAGACGAAGCTGAATTGCGAGCGCCTCGCGCACCAGAGGCAAGCTCTCCTGCGCGAACGCCAGCTCCGAGGAAACACTACCGGCGCCACGGTATACTTTTTCGAGCGCATTGAGAATTTTCATAGCAGCGGAAACCACGGTATTGAACTGAAACTTCAGCAGATCGTAATTGGCCTGCTTGAGGATCGCGTGGATTTCGTGCCGCAATGCAGTTTGCTCGGGCGATGCAGCGACCTGCTTCGCCAACGTTGATGGGTCGTTCGCTGCCTGCGCGCCCCCCGCCCGCTGGAACTCTGCGCAAAAGTGCCACAGCCGCTTCAGGAATCGGAACGCGCCTTCGACCCCCGCGTCGGACCATTCCAGCGTCTGCTCGGGCGGCGCCGCAAACATGGTAAATAACCGCGCAGTATCGGCGCCGTGCTCGTCGATCAAGGCTTGCGGATCGATGCCGTTGTTTTTCGATTTCGACATCGTACCGATGCCGTCCGAATCCACCGGCTTGCCGTCGAGTTTGAGCTTGGCGCCGATGCGCTGGCCGCGCTCATCGAGCATCAGTTCGACATCCGCGGGGTTGAAGTAGGTGATACGGCCGCTGTCGCTCTTGCGATAGAAGATTTCGTTGAGCACCATTCCCTGTGTGAGCAGATTGGTGAACGGCTCGTCGATCTGTATCAAGCCGAAATCGCGCATGACTTTGGTCCAGAAACGCGAATACAGCAGATGCAAGATTGCATGCTCGATGCCGCCGATGTACTGGTCGACCGTCATCCAATAACCCACGCGGTCGTCGACCATCGCCGTGGCATCGTCCGGGCAGCAATAGCGCATGTAGTACCAGGACGAATCGACGAACGTATCCATCGTGTCGGTTTCGCGCCGAGCCGTGGCGCCGCAAGTCGGGCATGCGGTCTGATAGAACGACGGCGTTTTCGCCAGCGGATTGCCGGTGCCGTCCGGCACTAAGTTATCGGGCAACACAACGGGGAGCTGATCGTCCGGGACCGGGACGTCTCCGCAATGCTCGCAATAGATCAACGGAATTGGCGTGCCCCAGTAACGCTGACGCGAGATCCCCCAGTCGCGCAGGCGATACTGCACACGTTTTTTGCCCAGGCCTTTAACTTCCAGTGCCGCGGCGATCGCGTCGACCGCGGCTTCGAAGGCAAGTCCGCTAAACGCGCCGGAATCGACCGTTACGCCGGGCTCGGCGTACGCGTCCTGCCACGGCGCAACCGTGTCTTCGTACGCGCCGCACGTGGACTGCACGACTCGCTTGATCGGCAACTTGTACTGCGTGGCGAACTCGAAGTCGCGCTCGTCGTGCGCGGGAACCGCCATCACTGCGCCTTCGCCATAACCCATGAGCACGTAGTTCGCCACCCACACCGGCAACTTCTCGCCGGACAGCGGGTGCACGACGAACTGCCCGGTCGCCATGCCGGCCTTCGGCTGCGTCGCGATCTCGGCTTCGACTACCGCGCCGCGCTTGCACTCCTCGATGAAGGCAGCCAATTGCGGATCGTTCGCGGCCGCGCGCGTCGCCAGCGGATGCTCTGGGGCGACCGCGCAGTACGTCGCGCCCATTAGGGTGTCTGCGCGTGTGGTAAAGACTTTCAGCAGACCGCTGCCGTCTTCGTATGGAAACCCGACCTCGACGCCTTCGCTGCGCCCGATCCAATTGGCCTGCATTACCTTCACGCGTTCGGGCCAGCCCGGCAAGCCATCCAGCGCGCTCAGCAATTCGTCTGCATACGCCGTGATACGCATGTAGTACATCGGGATCTCGCGCTTCTCGACCAACGCGCCGGTGCGCCAGCCGCGGCCGTCGATCACCTGCTCGTTGGCGAGCACGGTTTGATCGACCGGATCCCAATTGACCACGCCGGTCTTCTTGTAGACCAGATCCTTTTCCAGCATGCGCAGAAACAGCCACTGATTCCAGCGGTAGTACTCCGGCTTGCAGGTAGCAAGCTCGCGGCTCCAATCGATGGCGAACCCAAGAGACTTGAGCTGCTTGCGCATGTAAGCGATGTTGTC
>JBDTMS010000385.1:0-4769 GCA_039934195.1 Betaproteobacteria bacterium | reverse complement strand
AGCAGCCTTTCATCTGGATCTCCTTCTCCACCGCATCGCGAAAGGAACCGAACTCGGCCGAGACACCGCTCAGAAAGATGGTTGGGCGGGCTTTCATTGGAAAGCCGTTTTTGGTCTGCGGAGACTTAAGACAATCTTCGTTGGCATGGCAATTGAGATACAGCGAACGATCTTATCCTCCAAATGCAACCTCGATTGAAGCGACGCGATAACTATGTATGTATCGCCTGACAGCAGACGGGGGCAAACGCGATCAATCGCGAAAGCGCGCGGTGCGTACCGTTTGGAGGATGGCTAGTCGCAGCGCATAGTGCAAGGCTTGAGCGCAACAATCCAAGTCGAGCCAACGAATCAATCGACGAGAAGATCGCAGGCGGATGATGGAGGAGGCGAGCCTGACGACCGTTGGGCGTCGCAACGCGCTGACGCTACCCGGCGCGTAGGATCGCCAGGCGTGTGACGACGTGCGCGCCTGACTAGGCTACGTGCAGGACGCAGTATTACATCCTCTGAGCTAAGCCGGCCTCCTATTGCTTCGTAGGTTCGTTCGGCACCACAGCCTCAGGCTGCGCGGTCTTCTCGCTGCCCTGCGCGGGCACGACCAGCACCGGCAGCGCATCGGTCGATTTGAGATAACGCGCTGCCGTTCCATTGATGTCGGCAACCGTCATACGCTCGAGCTCCGCAACGGAGGTCGTCGCGCGTTGCAGCCGCTCTGGCTGTTCTTGCGACGAACTGACGATCGCGTTTAGCAGATAGCTGTTTTCGCGCAGCAGCTTCTTCAATTCGTTCACCAGCGGATTGCGCGCACGATCGAGCTCGTCTTGCGTGATGTTGCCGGTGGCGAGCCCGGCGCCGATTTCCTTCATCTGCAGCGCCAAGGTTTCCGCCTTGTCGGGTGCGGAATCGACCAGCGCGTACAAAATTCCGAAGTCCGGAAAGGCAATGCTCGGCGAATGCGCGCCTTGCACCGAGTACGACAGTCCTTGCTTGCCGCGAATGCTGTCGAGGATGCGGCCTTCCAGTACTTTCGACAGCACGAACAGCCGGCGCACTTCGGTGATATGGCTGAAATCCGTGGTCGGCCAGTACACCGTCGCATACGCTTTCGGATCGCGCGAATCGAACTTGAACGTTGTCAGCTCGCGCTGCTTCGGGAAGTGAACTTCGCGCTGCTCGGTGTACGCTGGCTTTGCCGCTTCACGGGTCGGCAGGCTGCCGAATGTCGAGGCGACTGCTTGTTGGGCGGCGTCGAGATCGAAATCGCCGACGATCGAAATTTCCAGGTAACCGCGCGTGAGCGGACCGTTCAGCCAGGTTTTCAATTCTTCCAGGGTGCGCTGCTCGACCTGCTCGCGCGGGGGTACCCCGAAGCGCGGATCGCCGGAGCGCAGAAACTGCGACACCTGCGACTGCATGACGCCACCGGGCGTATGCGTCAAGTTCAAATACGTCGGTCCCAGGCTCTGGTGCAATTGCTCCAATGCTTCCGGGCGATATCCCGGTGCGGTCAGATACGCCGTCATCACCTGCAACTGCAGCAGCAGATCCTGCGGCGTCGTGCGGCCGTTGAACACGAACGCCTCGTCTTCGACGCTGAATTCGAGCCCAATGTTGTGGCCCGCGATAATGCGATTCAGCTCGTCGAGGCTGTGCTTCTGCAAGCCGCCTGCGACGAATGCGTGATCGGCCAGCACTTTCATTCCGGGTTTGTCGGTGGGCAGCTCGAGCCGGCCGCCGCCGAAGCGCAAGCCCACCAGGATGGTGTTGGCGTCGAACGGTGTGCGTTTCAGATTCAGCCGCACGTTATTGGCGAAGCGAATCTGCGTGACTTCCATCACCGACGAGACCTTTTTGTCGGCGATCGCCGTCGCCGTGCCGAAGCCGGTGTAGGCAAACTTTTCGTCCTGTCCTTCAGCCGGCGGGGTCACGGCTTGCGCGCGGCTGGTTTCCAAAGCCTGGACGATTTCTTGTTCCGGCTGTTGCGCCTTGATCGGCCCGCTGACGAATACGCGCGGTGCGCGCGATCCCCACAGCTCACGCAATGCCGCCTGTGCAAGCGCCGGCGTGATCGCCGGCAACGTGCGGTTCAGCTCGGTCAGATCGAATTGCGGCGCGGTATAGACGCTGAAGGCGGTTAGATGCTCGACCAGGTCATTGGCCAGCTCGCGCGACTCGCGAGTGCTAGCGGCTTTTACCTGCTGCTCATAGGCTGACACGAGATTCTTTTTTTGTTCGTTCAGCTCGGCTTGCGTGAAGCCGTGTTCGAGGGCGCGCCGCAACGCCTGCTCGGCTTTACTGAGCGCGGTCTTCCATTCGTCCGGCTTGGACTGCACACTGATCGAACCGATACGCGCGAAGCGCAGCAGATCGCTCGCCTGTGCGCTGCCATTGATGAAGCCGGCGTTACCCTGCATGGCGAGACTGGCTAGGCGGCGCGAGATCATCGCGTTGGCCAGGTAGAGCTCGAGCTCCTTGACGCGGCTCGCTTTGGTTTCGATCGTGGTATCGGTGTAGGCGACGCTTTGCAGGCTAATTCGCGTTTGCGCGTCGGGGTCGCTGTAGAGAAGCGCTGGTGGTCCGCGTTGCGCGATATCGCCCAGCTCCGGTTGTGCCGGGTCCGGTTCGCGGCTTTTCATCGAACCGAACTGTTGCTCGATCTGCTTGGCGAATTGCGCAGGATCGAAGTTGCCGACGGCTACGACGATCATGCGATCGGGGCGATACCACTTGCGATAGAACGCTGCAAGCCGATCGCGCGGCGTGACGGTAATTACCGCATCGGTGCCGATCGGCGCGCGCTTCGAGATTAGCGAGTCGGGCAGCAGAAATTCCAGATCGGTGGTGAAGCTGCGATATTCAGGCGAGTCGCGCAGCCGCTTTTCACTCAAAATTACGCCGCGCTCTTTGTCGACTTCGGCGGCGGCGATGGTGAGCTTGTCCGCAGTTTCGCGCATCACCTTGAGCCCGTTGCCGATCAGCTCCGCATCGTTCGCGGGCAGCTCCAATTGATATACCGTGTTCTCGAAACTGGTGCGCGCATTGGTGTCCGCGCCGAATGCCATACCTAACCGCTCGAGGTACTGCACGAGATCGCCGGCCGGTAAATTCTCCGACCCTTTGAATGCCATGTGCTCGAGAAAGTGCGCGAGGCCACGCTGCTCTTCGGTCTCCATCAACGAACCGGCATTCACCACCAAGCGCAGGCTGATGCGATCTTTCGGCGTGTCGTTGCGCATCAGCGCATAACGAAGACCGTTCGGCAGGCTGCCATAGACCACGCTCGGATCCGGCGGCAGATCGCTCTTTTCCTGCGCCCAGCCAGCGTTATCGGGAAGTGGCCGGGCCCAGCTCGGCACAACGACGAACAGGCTCAGCAGTACACCGGCGGCCAGCCGCCATAAGCGCATAGACACTAAGGATACCCTCACGAGTTGCAATTACATGTTCGGATAATTGGGCCCGCCGCCGCCTTCGGGCACGACCCAATTGATGTTCTGCGTAGGATCTTTGATGTCGCAGGTTTTGCAGTGCACGCAGTTCTGTGCATTGATCTGCAGGCGTGGTTTGTTGTCCGCTTCGCGCACGATTTCATACACGGCGGCCGGGCAATAGCGTTGCTCGGGTGCATCGTACAACGCGAGGTTCACGTTGATCGGCACCGACGGATCCTTCAGTTGCAGATGCGGCACCTGATCTTCTTCGTGATTGGTATTCGAGATGAACACCGAGGTCAGACGATCGAAGGTCAGCTTGCCGTCCGGCTTCGGATACGCGATCGGCGTCGCTTGCGAAACGGTTTGCAGCTGCGTGTGATCGGCGTGGTTATGAATGGTCCACGGCGCCTTGCCGCGCAGGATGTAAGTGTCGAGCGCCGAATATGCAAGGCCGCCGAGTAAGCCCCAACGAAACGACGGACGAATATTGCGCACCGAATTCAGCTCGTCCCACAACCATGTGTGGCGCAGCCGCTCGGGATAGCCGACGACTTCGCTGCCGCCGTCGGTGCGCAGATGTTCGAACACGGCGTCTGCTGCGGTCATGCCCGACTTCATTGCCGTGTGCGTGCCTTTGATTTTCGGCACGTTCAAAAATCCCGCGGTGTCGCCGATCAGCATGCCGCCTGGGAAAGTGAGCTTGGGCAGCGATTGCATGCCGCCTTCCGTGATCGCGCGTGCGCCGTACGAGATGCGGCGGCCGCCGGCAAATATTGGCGCGATCGACGGGTGTGTTTTGAAGCGCTGAAATTCCTCGAACGGCGAGAGATACGGATTGCGATAGTCGAGACCGATCACGAAGCCCACGGCCACTTGATTGTTCTCCAAGTGGTAGAGGAACGATCCGCCGTAGGTGTGCGAATCGAGCGGCCAGCCCATGGTGTGAACGACGCGGCCGGCGTGATGCTGGTCCGGCGCGACTTCCCACAGTTCTTTGATGCCGAGGCCGTACGTTTGCGGATCGCTGTCCTCGCGCAATTTGAATCGGTCGAACAGAACTTTGGTAAGCGAGCCGCGGCAGCCTTCCGCGAAAATCGTCTGCCGCGCATGCAGTTCCATGCCCGGTTGATAACGATCGGTGTGCTCGCCGCTGCGGCCGATGCCCAGATCGCCCGTTGCTACGCCGCGAACGCTGCCATCTTCGCGATACAGCACCTCAGCCGCCGCGAAACCCGGGTAGATTTCCACACCGAGCGTTTCGGCTTGTTGACCGAGCCAGCGACAGAAGTTGCCGAGGCTGATGATGTAGTTGCCGTGATTGTTCATCTGCGG
>JBDTMS010000384.1:0-4775 GCA_039934195.1 Betaproteobacteria bacterium | reverse complement strand
TGGGAGGTCGAACATGCAAGCGAATCGGATGCTCGCGCTGCAGAACATGCCGATCTTCGGCGGCGTTCAGGCAGACATACTGGAATTCATCGTGCAATCTTCGGAACAAGTTCTGGTCCCTGCCGGGGAATACTTCTTTCGCGAGAACGACAAGGCTGAGTCGATGTTCGTGCTCGAAACCGGGGAGATCGAGATCCTCAAGCTGTGGAATGGGCGCCAGCATCGCCTCGGCCGTCTGCGGCAGGGCGACTGCTTCGGCGAGATGGCCTTGATGGATCTGTTTCCGCGCAGCGCATCGGTGCGCGCGACGATGGCATGTGCCGCCATCGAAATTTCGACTGCCAGCTTCTTTCAAATCTACGAGAGCAATACGGCGCAATTCGCGCTGATACAAATGAATCTCGGACGTGAAGTGAGCCGCAGACTTCGCCGTGCGGACGAGCGCGGCTTCCGGGCGAAGATGGGAACCGCGCCGCCCGGTGCCGAGGCCTCGCTCGAGTGGTCGGAGCAACCATAACAATGCTTGCGACCGGAGACTCTCGACAGCAACATCGCGGTCGCGACAATACGATTACGGAGCCGACATGAAAGTAGAGGGATCGATCGAGTTCTCGATCGTCGAGCGCACCGATGCGCGCGTCGTCGCCGAGATGCCGATACGCAACGGGATCAAGAATCCATTCGGCGGCGTGCATGCCGGTGCGATGTTGTGGTTTGCCGATGTGACGGCGACGATGCTGGTGATAGGTCCGGTCGAGATGACGCCGGGTATGAAAGGCTTTCCGCTGGCGATCTCGTTGAACGCAAATTTCATCGGTAATCAAACCGAGGGAACACTCACCGCCACAGCGTCATTCGTGAAACGCGGCCGCACCGTCAGCGTGGTGCGCACGACCGTCATCGGCGATAACGAAAAGCTCATCGCCGACGTTACTACCAGCCACGTTTTGTCGAAGTAGCCAAGGCTACCCGACTGCTTCGAGCTTACGCTGCCGGCGATCGGTTGTTAGGCGGGGACTGCAGACATGCGCGCGTTTGCGTTGCGCTTGTGCCGAGACCACAGCAGCCCGGCAAGCCCAACGGCGACCAGCGCAAAGGTAGACGGCTCGGGCACGATCGCGAACACCTTGCCGTTGTAATCGACGATGTAGAGATTGCCGAAGCCATCTTCGCCGAACGAAGAAATGTTGCCGATCTTATCGATGCCACCCAACTCGGCGGTGCGATCGACCAGCGAACCGGGTACGAGTTCTCCGGTGGCCGGATCGATGCGCAACGACCATATACGCCCCGACCCGAAATCGGCGAAGAAATACGTGCCCTGCACTCCCTGCAGAAAACTGCCGCGATACACGTAACCGCCGGTGACGACGTTGCCGTCGAACGCGGGTGGCGTGCTGCCATGGCCGTATTCGTACGCCGGATCTTGTTCGCCCGGTGGCTTGGGCCCGCCGACGCCTGGGGTCTCGATCGTGCCTTCGCGCAAATTCCAGCCGTAGTTGACGCCGCCGGGACTGGACGCGGACTCGAAGTTGATCTCTTCGCGGGCGCCCTGTCCGACGTCGGCGATGTAGAGATCGCCGGTCTGGCGATCGAAGCTGTTGCGAAACGGATTGCGCACGCCATAGTCCCAGACTTCCGGCGCACCGCCGCCCGCCGCGAACGGATTCGAACTCGGGATCGCATACTTCGCGGCGGGATCGGTCGGATGTACATCGATGCGCAATATTTTTCCGAGCAGCGAGTTGGTATTTTGCCCGTTGTTGTACGGATCGTTGCCGCTGCCGCCATCGCCAGTCGCGATATACAGGTCGTTCGGATTGTTCGGACTAAATGCGATCCAGCCGGCTTTATGATTGCCGAAATTCTCCTTGTTGACACCCTGCGTCTGATTGACCGATAAAAGATTGATACCGGTTGGGTTGGCGATGTTGCGATTGCCGGCGGAGACGGTGAACTTGTCGATGTGCGTGTTCGCCGTCGCCTTGTCGATGTAGTCGACGTAGAACGTGCCATAGCCGGCCGATGCTTTGTTGGCGAACCCGGGATCGAACGCGAGCCCGAGCAAGCCGCGTTCGGTGGTCAAATTCGAATCGACGATGGTCTGGATATTGAGGAAGGTCGACCAGACGCCGTTGTCGCGCACCTTGATCGTCCCGCTGCGCTCGGCGACAAACAGCCGCGAGTCGCCATCGGGCGCGGTCAGAAATATCGGATTCACGAAGCCCGACTCGACCAGATCGGTACTGAGCGCCATCGCATCGTGACTAACCCAAGCCAATGCGATTGCCGCGGTTGCGAGAGTCAGACTGAGGGGCAGCGCACGCTTTGGATAAGACAACTTCATACGACCTCCGTGACGATCACCAGCACATATATTGTAGGCAGATGTATTGTAAGAACGCTATGCGATTAAACGCACATACGTAGCGCCGATTCGATTTGTGGCTGGATGGCGACGCACCGCGAAGTCCACGTCGACAGCGCGCCGTAGTGTTAGTCGCCGCATCGCACTCGCCGGTTCAATTCTCGTGTAAGCAAAATAACACGGCGATCGTCGGTTCGGTTGCAATTCCTTTTGCCACGCGCGCGCATCGGTACGCGTCGTCTTCCGAACGCAAACGAGCGCCAAGATTCCGGCGATCAACGCAGGCGCCACCACCTCGTACCCCCGGTATTCCGTGCGGTTACGCTCAGCTTGAATTGGGGCGCATCGTTGCGCGCCGTTGGCCGACCTACCATCTGCGCTTCGTCCGCCCACTCAGCAATTTCCGTCGACAACCTCCGGTGAGCCGTTGCTGATCGACAGCAAAAAACGCGACGACGAAGTCGTGGTCGTCGTTTGCACTGAGCGTCTGCTGCTTGCGGACCTACAAAAAAAAGCGATGAGAAAAAACATCGAAGAAAAATCGGGTTCGGACCACCGTACACCGACGATCCGACCCGAGCGCGCCGCGGGCCTGCGGCCGACTGCTGTGAAGGCGCGATTAATTCACCGCGCTGAGCACGCGTGTCAGGCGATGTTCGCGAGCGACTTGCGCCGTCTGGCGATAAATCCTACCGCGACCAGGCCGGGTGCCAATCCGGCATAGGTCGACGGTTCCGGAACGAATCCGCCGCTGAAGGGTGAGCTCGAATTCAACGATATATTGAAATCGACGCCCCCGCTGCCTGCGCCGGTCGCGACGAACCCGAAAATCAGCGTGCCGCTTCCAGACTGCGGCGATGCGCTAGCGTTGAGGAACGCCGACTGCTCAGCGTGCGAGTTGCCCGTCAGCGGACTTAGAGAGGAGGTGAAATCCGCGCTGCCGCCGAACTGTGCATAGCTGTAGCCATCGGTAGCACTCAGTGAATAGGTGTATGGGATGCTGAAGGTCACCGTGCCGGCCCCACTGAGGCTGAATCGCGCCGCTCGATCGACGCCCGCGTAACCATCGTTGCTGTAGTAGCAAAACCAGCAATCGGAGGCCGTGCCACTCGACGCCTGCGAGAATGCCGTTGCGCTCAACGTCGCGTCGGTGACAGTGGCGCTGCCGCCTGCGTTTGCGGTGTCCGCCGTCACGCTTTTCGGCACTGTCCAGCCCGTCAGCGTGTGCTGCAAGTGTTCGCTGCCTTCTCCCGGACTGTCGCCGTTCGCGCCAACCGCGCTCGTTTTGTCCGAGAACGTAAGCGTCGGTGTGGGAGCGCTGCCGACACCGGAAACCTGCACTTGCAGTTGCGACCAATCGAGCGTTGCTGATAGCAATGTGGCTGCGGCAGGTTGCGCAATTGCAGCAGCGATACTGGCAACGGCAAACGTGAGTGTCAGGCGTGTCATGAGATTCTCCCTCGCAGGATGATTGTCGGTTCCGCGGTTCGCTCGGCTGACGCGAACCCGCACTTCGCGCTCACTTCGTGTATGTCGGTCGAGATCGCGCGCCCTCCCGACCCGATTTCAGTCGTGCTCGTTGCAGCTCGATGTCGAGTACAACGTTCAGTCTATTGCGCGACAGGTTACGGATTGCATACGGATGGCATACGCATAACCGAAGATCGAACGACGCGATCGCGTTGCGCGATCGATTCAAGAACACATGCTCAACTGGAGACCGAAAACGTGGCAAAGCATCGCGTCTGAGGTCGGGCGCGTTCTGCTGGCCCGGGCTTGCTGGTGTTGTTTGCGCACGATGCGATCGGTTGCAGTTCGCACGCGACCAATTCACGCTGGCGCGAAGCCGATCGCTACGGAGGCAGTGCCATCGGTTCGTGCTGCACTGAAAAGCAGCATCGATGCGATCTCAGCGGCGCGCGTGGCGCGCACTTCGCTGCTGCGGAGCCGCGCGCCGGCGAGGTTACAATGGCGAAAACGCAATCGTGGGTAACTGCAATTGCCGGTTATCCCAATCGCACCTACCCTTCGATAAGGACAGATATGAGCAAGGACATCGACGTAGCGGTTGTCATCGGCAGCCTGCGCCGCGACTCGTGGAATCGGAAAATGGCGAACGCGCTGGCGGCGATGGCGCCCGCTCCGCTCAAGCTCAGCGTGGTGGAAATCGGCCAGCTGCCGTTGTTCAACCAAGACTTCGAAGCGAGCCCGCCGCAGGCCATGCAAGATCTCAAGCAGCGAATTAAAGCTGCCGACGCAGTGTTGTTCGTCACGCCCGAATACAACCGCTCGGTGCCCGGTGTGCTCAAGAATGCGATCGATGTCGCGTCGCGCCCCTACGGCGACAGCGCCTGGGATCGCAAACCCTGCGCTATCGTCAGCGTGTCGGGCGGCGCGCTAGGCGCGT
>JBDTMS010000383.1:0-4782 GCA_039934195.1 Betaproteobacteria bacterium | reverse complement strand
CACGGCACCAGCTCCGCGAGTTGAGTGCCAGCCGCTCAGCGCAATTGAAGGGTCGGACCTTGAATCATGACTCTAGAGATGGTAGTTGGCTTGCAAGGCGCGACCGGCTCGAATCGAGTTTCCCGGTGCTTTCCAAGCCAGATCGGGGCTGCTGGAATTCATGATCAAGATCTGATCTTAGTCTTCGTCTTCGTTACCTAGCACGCTTCCCGTGCGCCGCTAAGCAGAGGCGTTTGGACGCTTGCATAAGTTCGGATGCTGTAGTCTGTGAGAGGTTTGCATGCGATCGAGCAGACGCGGCTCTTGCGACAGGGCGAGATCGTGGGTGAGCGTGAGGGCATCCGAGTTCGACGAGAAGCTGGGGTTATGTACAGTAGATATCTTGACGGGTGCGGTTTATCAATCAATCGCCTTTCTATCGTTTTATTGAGCAAGTGATGCTTTTTATTGCATCATTGAGATCTACTTCTAGTTAGGTCCCACAAAGGCTGCGCAGATGTCCCTAGAAGCTAAGGTTCCACCTCCCGCGATCGCGGTTGCTGCAGCGCTCATCATTTGGGGCATCTCCAGCCTTGCTCCACACGTGACAATGCCTTCGGGCATTCGCTTGGCTCTGTCCCTCGTGCTCGTCGTGATCGGCGCTGCTTTCAGCGTCGCAGGCGTCCTGTCGTTTCGCCGTTCGCGAACGACCCTCAATCCCACCAAGCCAGCGGAAGCCTCCTCATTGGTCAGCACGGACATCTACCGCATCACGCGAAATCCTATGTACCTGGGCCTGTTATTCGTTCTGGTCGCCTGGTCGGTCTTTCTATCTTCGGCTTGGGCTCTGTTCGGCGTGCCCGGCTTTGTGCTCTACATCAGCCGCTTTCAGATCGCGCCGGAAGAGCGCGCTCTCTCGAGGCTCTTTGGGAACGAATACGAGTCGTACAAGACCAGCGTGCGTCGGTGGCTGTGAACCTAACTCTTCCTATATGGACTCCCCCCAGAAGTGAAGAGAACAATCGATAGTAGTGGCATTTGGGGTTCGCCTGCAGTCGTATATCCGGCATCGTAAGTGGGCTCTGAGTGGCCCGTGCCGACATGGAATCTGCGGAGATCGCAGCGCCAAATCGATGCAAGCGGCAGGCGTGAAGCTGCCGGCAGGGTTATCGGTGTGAAGCGATGTGAGGGTGACCCTTGGGGTGCCATGATGGGCGATCGATCTCTAAGCAAGCGCGGGTGGGGGCCGTGCGGGATGAAGTTTCCCATGCAATCATGCATCGCGGCCCGCACGGCCGCTCATGTCAAACGTTCGGCGTCAGAAATCGCGCAGCGCTATACTTCAAGCACTGATTCGACATCGGCGATCTATAGTGAAGCTAACCGCGGTATTTCAAAAAGTTCCGGAGGGCTATATCGGCTTTGTTCAAGAATTGCCTGGCGCCAATACACAAGGGGCTACGCTCGAGGAAGCGCGTGAAAATCTCTGCGAGGCTGTCGAGCTAGTACTTGAGGTCAATCGCGCGACGGCCGAAGAATCGATTCAAGGTAAAGACGTCATTCGCGAACCGATTGTCATTGCGGGCGAATGAAGCGCATTGACCTCATCCGCCATCTTGAGCAGCAAGGACGCACACTCCTCGTGAGGGCGCGAAGCATTCCGTGTACATCAATCGCGGCCGCGGCAAGTCGTCAACCGTGCCGCGCCACCGAGAGGTAAACGACTTTCTTGCTCGCAAGATCTGCAAAGATCTCGAAATTCCCATGCCATGACGCCGAACCAGCCGTTGCACCGGACGCGCGGAGCAGCGTCGTCCGACTTTGCTAGCGTGGTTTTCGCGCGTCGGTGAACGGCATCACGTTAGCCGTCTTTGGAGCGTTTCATGGCGGTGCAATACACTGCGAAGCAAGGTCAGTACTTGGCGTTCATCTACTACTACACGAAGGTTCATCGCCGCGCACCAGCGGAGTCGGACCTCCAAAAGTATTTCAAGGTCTCCCCACCCTCGGTACATCAGATGATTTTGAATCTCGAGAAGGACGGTTTTCTCGAGAGAGTTCCTGGACAGAGTCGGTCCATCCGGCTGTTGCTCGGCCCCGTTCAATTACCGGATCTAGAGGAATCATGAGTGAGCACCAGTAAATGGCAGTAAATGGGGTCAGGCCTTGCCTTTTGCCCCTTCTCGGCGTACCACGTCGCATTCCATGGTGTACCCGACGAAGGCACTGGCCGCTTCGGTTACCGGATTCACGGAACGACAGCTTGTGAAATCCGGCACAGCAGGGCAGCTTCTAGGGGGCGCTTTAATCGGATGTTCTGCAGCGTCCGGCGCGGGCGTGACGCTGAGTGAGGTAGGCCGCCGAGGATCCGATAAAGGTGTGAGCCAGACGGCGCGTAGAATTGCAACTGAAACACGTCGAGCGGCAGCGCACCGCTCGACGTACCGCGAGCTGACTACTCGGTTATCTTCGCAGTTGCGCGCAACTCTTCGATTTTCTTGTCACGCACTTGCTTCAGCATTTCTTGCGCGACGCGATCTTTCACCTGTTCGTACGGCGGGAACTGCACGGCACGCGTGTCATCCAGCATGATGACGTGATAGCCGAACTTGGTCTTCACCGGCGTCTTGGTGAATTCGCCCTTCTTCAGCTTGGTCGCGGCATCGCTGAATTCCTTCACGTAGTTGCTGCCGTCGCTCCATTCGAGCATGCCGCCTTGCGCCTTCGAACCGCTGTCCATCGATTTATTTTTCGCGATCGTCGCGAAATTTTTGCCGCCGTCTTTTGCCAGGCTGGCAACAATCGCTTTGGCTTCTTTTTCCGTCTTCACCAGAATGTGGCGGACGTGATATTCCATCTTGCTCGCGCCTTCGGTCTGCGCGGCTTTGATTTTTTCGTACTCGGCTTTGATCGCGTCCTCAGTCGGCTGTGCGCTTTTGAGAATGTCGTCGAAATACGCGCGGATCAGAAATTCCTGCTTCGCCATGTCGACCTGCGTGGTCAGATCCGGGCTCTTGTCCAAGCCCTTTTTCGCGGCTTCCTGCGCGATCAACTCGCGCGTGATCAGCACGTCTTTCACGCTCTTGCGCATCTCCGGCGAATCTTTCTGACCCTGCTGCACCTGCGAATTGATGACGAAGTCCATGCGAGCTTGCGGGATGGCGACGCCGTTCACCGTAGCGACGTTATCGGCGGCATGCGCCGGCATGGCCAGCACGCCTGCGAGTGCCAAAGCGCCCGCGGTTGCGGTTTTGATGAAGCGCATAAAAAATTTCCTTATAGGTAATGGAACAGCAACAACAGGAGCGTTGGACGATACTGCCGTCCCGAGGTTCTCAACTGGGTAAGACTTTCTCCAACTCCGCCGGCGTGAGCGCGCTGATGGCAAGCGCGTGGATACGCGTTTTCATCAACGTGTCGAGCGCCTGATAGACCAAGCGGTGGCGGGCAATCGCCGTTTGCCCCTCGAACTTGCGCGATACGATGAGCAGCTGATAGTGGCCACCCTCGCGCGCACCGGCATGACCGACGTGCTCGCCGCTTTCGTCGTAGAGCTCGACGAGCTCGGGCTGCAGGGTCGCGAGGCTGGCCTCGATCAACGCCACAACGTCGGACGATTGCGTTTCACTCACGCCGGAAACACTTGCTTGAAAGGCCGTACTGTAACGCGCTCGAACACACCTTGCGTGACGTAAGGATCGTCGGCGATCCACGCCTGCGCGGCCTCGAGCGATTCGAGCTCGACCACGAGCAAGCTGCCGCCCATGCCTGCTGGTCCGGGATCCGGGCTGTCGATGTTGGGCAGCGGACCCGCCAGTACCATGCGGCCGGCATCGGCCATTTCCTGCACGCGCGCCAGATGCGCCGGCCGTGCCGCCGCTCGCTTCTCGGCGCTGTTCGCAACGTCTTCACCGAAGATCACGTACAGCATGCTTATTTCTTCTCATCGTGTTCGACGAAGCGCGACAACAGCAGCGCTTGCGCCACTACGAAAACGATCATCAACCCGAAGCCGCCGAACAGCTTGAAGTTGACCCAGGTGTCCATCGAATAATGGTTCGCGACGTATAGATTGATGACGCCCATCAACGCGAAGAATCCGACCCAGCTCACGTTCAACCAGCGCCAGACCGGATCGGCCAGCGTCATCTGTTCTTGCATCGCCGCACGGATGAGATTGCGGTTGAACATGAGGTCGGCTCCGAGCAGCACGACGGCAAACGTCCAGTACAGCACAGTCGGTTTCCATTTGAAGAATACCGGATCGTGCAAAAATAAAGTCAGCCCGCCCATCACGACGATGATGACGAGGCTGATCCAGAGCATCTTGTCGACAGTTTTCTTGCGCAGCAGCAGCCAGCCGACCTGACAAAACGCAGCCACGATGGTGACCGCCGTGGCGAGCAGAAATGCCGGCTGATTCGGGTCTGCGGTAATCCACGTCGCCGACGGTCCCAATGCCGCGGAGACGATCGCCAGTGTCGTCTCCGGTGCACGCTTGGCACCCATGTACGCGAGGAAAAACAGGAGAACCGGCAGGAGGTCGAACAGGACCTTCATTGGGAGATGCCCGGGCCTTGAGAAACGGCGGATTATGAGGCTTGAGGCGAGGTGTGTCCAATGGGTGCGCCGGGACGTGTGGTGATCAGTGATCGGTGATTTAACTGCGGTGATCAGTGATCGGTGATGGGTGATCGGTGACTTAATGCGGTGATTGGTGATCAGTGATCGGTGATCTGTGGTTCAAGCTAGGGCGTGTTAACACAACGAAGGCCATCGACGATTAAGGCGAAGTTGATGAAA
>JBDTMS010000382.1:0-4782 GCA_039934195.1 Betaproteobacteria bacterium | reverse complement strand
TTCGAATCGATCTGCCGGCAGGTCTGCTTGAACGCATTGCAGATCGCCTGCGGGCTGAACGGATTCGAGTCGCCGGACAAGTTGGCGTCGCCCAGCAGCACGCCGAGGCGCTGGTCGAGTGCGTTCAATTCTTCTTCGCAATAGCGGCGCAATTTCGCCGCCATATCGTTTACGCGCAGCGTTTCTTCGAGATCGTCGTCGTTAACCAGACCGAGCTCGAGCGAGGAGAGATCGAATTTGCTGAAATCTTCGCTGGTCTTTTGCTCACGCCGCGTGCGCGCGTGAAACTCGGCAAGGTAGTTATCGTGGAATTGCGTCTCGATCAGCTTGCGCTGCGAGAGCGCTTTATCCTTGGCGCTGATGATCAGATCGCGAAGCTCGCGGTCCTGCGTCTGATCGGCGAGGCCCCAGAGCGAATCGTCCACCTTGTCGAGCATTGCCGAGACGGACGTTGCGATGCGCTCCCAGGCGAGGGTCTGGCATTCCTTGAGTAAGCGCTGAAACTGGGCTGCTTGAGGGTCTGGGGACGAAGCGTCGAGATCGCGCATGGGTATCACGTTGGATCCGGCGTTGTTACTCATAAGTTGTCTCTCAAGCTTGCGAGCCGCAAATCTCGGCACACACACGCACAACACCATTCATTGCTACTGCGGGATGGCGACGAAGCCTGGGCGCGGTCCCGTATTGGACATCGCTCCGTCGTGGTGTTTAGGGCGAGGGCAAGGTTTGCGCCCCGCTTGTGCACCTGGCGGTCCCGCCGTCGTAGAGCCTGCGCTCAGTAGACCGGTGACTTTGCGTCTCCGCCTTTCGGCGGGTTTGCCGTTTACAGCTGCCAGCTTTCGGTCGCGTGAGAGCGCTCTAGATGTTGGCGAGCCACGCTTGGACGACAGCGCTCCAGCGACTAGTCGATCGTAATCTCGTCCGCACGTCTTTTATCAGCCGGCAGGCAGAAAACTTTAGCGGTTTCGAGGGGCGTACGGCCGCGAAAGAGGCTCTAGGATTGCGGCGGCGCGGCCGGGCGGTACATGCGCGCCGACATGCGCAGCTCGAGGCGGCGCTTGGCGAGATAAAGGTAGGGGTCGCCGCCGAGGGGATCGGCGTTTTGCACTTGTTCTTCACGCAGAAGCTCTTTGTACAGCTTGTCCTGGTCGAGCTCGTATCCGTGTGCCTGCATGCAGGACATGTACGCATCGACTTGGCGCTGAATCCCGTCATTGCCCTGATCGTATTCCGTGATCACCGTGGCGTTGACGGCCTGGCGGCATTCCGGTACTTCCGGCACGCCGCCGACGGGTTTGCTGGCGCAGCCCGCGAGCACGACGGCTGTCAGTGCTCCAAGCGCTATCGTGAGTCTAATAAGCATAGGCATCGTCTAGAGATCGAACAAGGCGTCGATCTTCGCCGCGCAAATGAAATCGTTTTCCGAAAGCCCGCCGATCGCGTGGGTGATGTAGCTGACCTTGCACTGATTGAAGCCGACATTCAGATCCGGATGATGATCTTCGCGATGCGATATCCACGCGGTCGCATTCACGAACGCCAGGGTCTCATAGTAATTTTTGAACCGATAGGTTTTTGCGATCATCCCGCTGTCGATCGCCCACCCCTGCATGCCTTTCAACAATGGTCCGATTTGCTGCTCGGTCAATGGCACGACACCGCCTTCGCATGGCACGCACTTTTTCCGCAGCAGGCTTTGCGCGACGTCACTCATATCGATCTCCGATGCCTGTTGATTACGATGCCCCGAGCGACTGCAACCGAGCGATGCGCACACTTGCCGGAGGATGCGAATCGTAGAACGCAGAATGCAGCGGATCGGGCGTCAAGGTCGAGGCGTTGTCTTTGTACAATTTCACCAGCGCACTGGTGAGCTCGCCGGCCGAGCTGTATTGAGCGGCGTAAACATCCGCCTCAAATTCATGCTTGCGCGAATACATCGCTACCAGCGGCTGGAGCAGAAAGGTAAATACCGGAACCACGAGAACGAACAGCAGCAACGCAATCGCGTTGGTCGCCGGATAAGCCACACCCAGGCCTTGGTAGAACCAGGCTTCGTCTTTCAGATAGCCGAGCAGAGCCAGAAATAGCAAACTCACCGCAAACGTCCACGCCATGCGGCGCACGACGTGATGCAACTTGAAATGACCGAGCTCATGGGCCAACACCGCTTCGATTTCGTTCTCGTTCAGTCGCGAAATCAACGTATCGAAAAACACGATCCGTTTGGTTTTGCCGAAGCCGGTGAAATACGCGTTGCCGTGACTGCTGCGCCGTGAGCCGTCCATCACGAACAGGCCGCTCGAGCGGAACCCGCATTTTGCCAGCAATCGTTCGATGCGCTGCTTGAGCGAGCCATCCTGCATCGGCGAGAATTTGTTGAACAGCGGCGCTACGAACGCAGGATAGATCGCCATCATGAAAATGCTGAATGCAACCCACACAGCCCAAACGTACAGCCACCACAAGCTGCCCATACGACCCATCAGCCATAGCACGGCGAACACCAACGGCAGCCCGAATGCCGAGCCGATTGCCGCGGACTTCACCAGATCGGCGAGCCACATGCCCGGCGTCATTTTGTTGAAGCCGAAGCGAGCTTCCAGATTGAACGTGCGGTAATAGCTGAATGGAATATCGATCAGCATGGTGACGATCGCAAACAGCCCGATGAATGCAGCGCCGCGGAGCAGGTCGGCATCGAACCAGGCGTGCGCCCAGTTGTCGAGCAACTGCAGCAGTCCGCCGAAGGTGAGAATCAGCAGCACGCCGGCGTCGAACAAGGTGTGCGTCATGCCGAATCGCGTTTTCGCGCTGCTGTAATCGGCGGCCTTGTGATGCGCCTCGAGTGTGATCTCCGCAGCGAATTCGCTCGGCACGGCATTGCGGTGCGCTTTGATGTACTGAACGTGGCGATTCGCCAGCCAGAGGCGAGTGACGGTGGCGATTGCCAGCGCGAGCAGAAAGATGATGCTGAAGGTGTTCATGGAATTCTTGAGCCCGGTGGAAGGCGCGAGCGCCAACGCGCGCTTGTCGCTTATGACACAATGGCCAGCCGAAAATTCGGACGCGCGGGAAAATTATGGCACAGGATGCGAGCCGTCTCATCTGGATCGATCTCGAGATGACGGGACTCAAGCCCGACACCGATCGAATCATCGAAGTCGCACTCGTCGTTACCGATCACAATCTCGATGTCGTCGCCGAGGCGCCGGTGCTTGTCGTGCATCAAAGCGACGAGACCCTCGATGCGATGGATAGCTGGAACAAGGGCACGCATGGACGCTCCGGATTGATCGACAAGGTCAAGGCCTCGCAGCTGTCGGAAGCGCACGTCGAGGCGGAGATGAACGCGTTTCTCGGCCAGTACATCGCTGCCGGTGTCTCGCCCATGTGCGGCAATTCGATCTGTCAGGATCGGCGTTTCCTCGCGCGCTACATGCCGAAGCTAGAATCGTGGTTCCACTACCGCAGCCTCGACGTGAGCACGTTGAAAGAACTGGTGCGCCGCTGGCGGCCGGATCTCATGCCGGGGCTTACCAAGCAGGGCAAGCACGAAGCGCTCGCCGACATCTACGAGTCGGTGCAGGAGCTCAAGTATTACCGCGAGCACTTCTTGAAGGTCTGAACCCTGCAGGTTCAATGCACGGCGCGTTCGGCGAAATCGCACGCTCTATCCCGTTGTCTTGAGTATGCGATTAACACCGCTCGTGAGATCGACTGCCGCTGATCGAATCGAGCCTTCCTCCGCACCGTGCAACGATAGTCCATGCACGTAGATTGCGATGACGCAACGGGCAGTCGCTCTGCGTCGACGCGACGAATCGAACCGTGAATCTCGCTACGACCGCACGCTATTCGCGCATCGCCCAAAGAAAAAAGGCTCCCGCAAATCGGAAGCCTCTGTGAGGACTATCAGCGCTGCCGATAGTCGTACGCGATTCGTTTGCTTAGGCTGCTTTCTTACGGGCTGCTACGGCAACGGCGCTGGCTTCGGCGGTATTGGCTGCCGAGTTGAATGTGGCTTCGGTCATGCCGGCCACTTGTTTTCCAGCTTTGTTCATCGCGTCGTAGGCTTGGTTGGCCACGGTCACTGCGGACTTGACGGCGGCAAACGCGAACTCCGAGCCCGACGGCGCCGTTTTGGAGGCGCGGTCGATCGCTTCGGCAACATTGCGATTGAACTCGCTGACTTGACCTTCAACCAAACGGCTGAACTCGCTGTGCGTTTCGGTAGCCCAGCCATATACGGCACGGGCATAACCAACGGCCTTTTCGGTGTTCGCTTGGGCAAACGATGTCTGCAGCGAGCTCAGCTCCTGAACATCTTTGGCGCTGGTCAAAGCTTTCATCTGCGCAACCGCGTCGGCACTTGCGGCCTTTGCTGTCTGGATATTCAGGCCAACCAATTTCTCGGTCGCGCCCTTGGCGGTCTCGGCAAAACGAAGCGCCTGTTCAATGCCGGCTTTAGACTGCGCGCTTACTTCTTCGGGTAACGTAAACATCTGCAACACCTCCTGCGATGAATGATGGAAGACAACACCTCTTTGGGGCCAACACAATCATGTTGCACTGCAATAGGAACGCTATTGTATTGATTTGGTGCCACGTGTCAACACTATTTCGCAGTTCTTTTCAGTTAATTCGCAGAACTCATGAGGAAGGGTTGTCTGGTGTGTCAATAAGAGAGTGTGTGGACTAACTTTCTTTGGTAATTTCGCGCGCGAAGTCGTTGCCGAGGGCCAAAAAAATAGGCGCCCAGCATCGAAGGCGCCTATTGCT
>JBDTMS010000381.1:0-4782 GCA_039934195.1 Betaproteobacteria bacterium | reverse complement strand
AATCGATCATGGTCGCTGCACCTGTGGATTGTTGCCGGTCAGCTTACTCGCTCTCCGCAAGCCATCAAAGTTTGCGACAGAACCGCCATGCGCAACACGCTACGCTAAAGCATGGACTAGTGATTCAATCGGTATGACAGGCGCGCTGTACTGAAAGACCTCTGGCCGCGCGATTGCGTAGCCTTGTGCAAAATCGACGCCGAGTTCACGTAGCAGCACGAGCGTGTCCGCGTTCTCGACGAACTCCGCGATCGTGAGCTTGCCCATCACGTGTCCAATTTGGTTGATCGCCGCAACCATCGCGCGGTCGATCGGGTCATTAACCATGTCCTTTACAAAGCAGCCATCGATCTTCAGATAGTCTACCGGCAGGTGCTTCAGATATGTAAAGGATGACATCCCCGCACCGAAGTCATCGAGAGAAAATTTGCAGCCCCGCGACTTGAGCTCTTCAATGAAATGAGTCGCCTTGGCCAGGTTACCGATAGCGGCCGTCTCTGTGATCTCGAAGCAGATCATAGTCGTCGGTATCCCGAATTCCTCGAACCGATCGATCACGAAGGCCAAAAAGCGCTCGTCTCCCAAAGAAGCGCCAGACAGATTTATCGCGCATGTTTGTATCACGCGGCAGGCGCGATTGGCGCGCATTCTAGCCAGTGTGGAAAAAGCGGTGCGAACAACCCAACAGTCGATTGCGGGCATCAAATTGTAACGCTCGGCGGCGGGGATGAAGGCCATAGGAGATATCAGTTCGCCCTGCTCGTCGATCATACGAATGAGTAGTTCAAGGTGCAGGCCTTCATGACGGGCGGTCTGCACTGACACAATTTCCTGTGCGTAAAGACAGAATCGATCTTCATCGAGCGCTGCACGGATTCGGCCCACCCACTCCATCTCTCCGTGGCGCATGGACAACTCAGTGTCATTGCGACGATATAGTTGCACGCGATTTCGACCCTTCTCCTTCGCCATATAGCATGCTGCGTCGGCGGCGCTCAGGACCTCCGATAACGTGAACAAATTACCGTCCACGCAAACCACGCCGATGCTGACGCCAATCGATAAGGAACGACTTTGCCATGCAAATGGGAACTGCGTAACGCTCTCGCGTAATGCTTCCGCGATTCGCGTTGCGTTCTCAGGAGAGCAATTTTCGATCAAAACGCCAAACTCATCACCACCGAGGCGAGCCAGAGTATCGCCTTCGCGTAGCTGCTTATGCAGGGTAGCGCTGACCATACGAATAAGCGCGTCCCCAGCGGCATGACCACAGGTGTCGTTGACGATTTTGAACTGGTCCAGGTCCAAGTACATCACGGCATGTTGTCGCTTCGATTCTGCCGCACTAGCGAGCGCCCGGTGCATCCGCTGTTCGAATTCCCGGCGATTGATCAATCCAGTCAATGCATCATGGCTTGCCTGGTAGGACAGGTCGGCGGCGTACTGACGCTCTCGAGTAACGTTGCGCAACACAATTACCACACCGGTGATGCGTCCCGAGCGGTTTCGAATCGGCGCGATGGATTCATCGATCGCAATTTCATTGCCATCGCGGCGCACCAGCAAGAGGTTGGTCGCAGTGTCGAGCGTGCACCCCCCGCGCATCATCTTCTCAATGGGATCTTGTGTGCGGTGCCGAGTCTTCTCGTCAATAACGTGTACGAATGAGGACAACGGTAATCCCTGCACCTCGGCCGTGGTCCAGCCGGTTAGGCTTTCAGCTACGGGATTGAAATACTCGATCAAGCCATTCGTGTCGGTCGTGATGACGGCCTCCCCGATAGATTGAAGCGTCACTTGAGCGCGTTCTTTTTCTCCGTACAATTCCGCTTCTGCTCGCTTGCGATCGGTTATGTCGGACAGCGACCCAGCCATGCGAACCGCCTTTCCTTTAGCGTCGCGAACCGATCTCCCTCGGGCGCGGAACCACCGATACTCACCCGCGCGGTTTTTTAGGCGGTACTCCACGTCATAGCTCGAGTCATGCTTCAAATGAGCCTTGAGGGCGGCGACGGTCCCGGCTTTGTCCTCTGGATGGAGCGTGGATAAAAATGACCCTGCGGCACCTTCTGTCGCCTGCTCGAGGTGGCCAAGCAGTTGGTTGAACCTCGGGGAGTAAAAAACTTTGCCCGTTGGTACGTCCCAGTCCCAGATCCCATCATTGCTTCCCGCCACCGCTAAGTTGAAGCGTTCTTCGCTCCGCCTTAGCGCCATTTCGAAGGCCTCGCTGCTTCTGAGCATGCGCCGTGAGAAGGCGATGCCTAGGAGCAGCAACACTGCAGCCAGGGACAGTGTGGCAATGGACAGAGCATATTTGGTTGCTCGGGTGGCCTCGCCCAACGAGGAGGAAAACTTATCCTCCTCCGGAGTGAGGCGAGCATCCACTGAGTAGATGCGATCAAGGACCCCGTGAAGAATATCTGGATTGGTTTCCCCAGCCGAGATACGGCTGTGCAGTTCGTCGGCCACTTGAATGAACTCGTCGATTGACCGGTCACCGTCGGCCCATAGGGAGATGGACTGGTCAAGGTAGCTGACGTGCCGGAAACGTCGAAACAGCATGATCATCCCTGGGATGTCATCTGGATGATTACGGCCTTCGAGAAAGCCCTGATACGCAACGCCGTAATCGAAGTCAGGTTTTTCGAGTTCCAGGCGTGCCTTGCGATCGCCTAGAGGTACCGCCAGGGCATTGCGAAAGTTTTGATAATCCGTCTCTGAACGCGTATGCGCATAGCGCATAAGGTGCGAAAGCGATTGCTTTTGTGCTTTAGACCAGAGGCTTTCTCCCTCTACGAACGCGCGTCCTGCCGACAAGATCGTCATGCTCTCTGCTGAGGCAAAGACCAAGATAATGACAATGGCAATAAACGGCCAAATGAGGCGGAGAAGGCGCTTGCTCACTGCCCTGGTCCCTTATCGTGAAGAGGTAAATGTCCTCACTACGTTGCAGCAAACATGCCAAAGTATTGCTGATCGCGACAGAACATTATGAAACATTAGCGAACTGGCAAGAGATGCCGTGAGAATCTTCCGTGAGGCGTGCACGTTTCAGGAACGACACAGGCCGATCGATCCACGGATACGCGTGACCGACCTGCGTCGTAATTGCTATACCGCGCCGACGTGTATTACGCCGCAATACGAGCCTGCGAGCCGCGCCGCTCGGCCAAGCGGCGGGTCGGGAAGTCGATAACCACTTGCTCGATGCGCCGATCCGTGGCGCGAACGCCCTTCTCTGACGATGCGCCTGGGGATTTACTGGCGGAATAGGCTTGATAAGCCGTAATGAGTGCGTGATCCAGAAGCTCGAGACTGCGCTTGGCGGCAAACATCACGCGTTTTTGAATGCGCTCTGTGGTCGCGTAGCGCTCAACGATCTCGAGCGCGATCTTGGGATGTTCGTCGTCGTAGTGAGCGTGTTCGCGCATCCATCGATACGTCTTGGGGCTCAGATCCACACCAGCCTCGTCCTTATAGTGTCTAAAACCGTCCGTCACCTTGCGCGCGATATCTCCAGCGACGCCTTCGATCGCAAAACTTGTCGCAGCTACGGCCTCTGCGAGCGAGCCTTTGGTGTTGACGTGCCACAGCCAATCGTTCAACGATTGAACGTCTCGCAGCAATGCCTGATCGCCATCTGCTAACGCGAGCATGGCCTCGCGTGGGACGCCGAAACCTGTTCCCATCCAAAGCCAATGGTCTGCGTGTGCCTTCTCAACTCTAATGTTGTTAATGAAGAACCCGCGTGAGTAATCGTCCTCGACTTTAATCAGCGCTTCGGCCAAAAACTTCGGAAAGACGTGGATGAATGGATAGATCTGTAGCATCCAGCCTTGCATCTCTGGAAGCGACAGCTTCCCGCTTACGATCCCCTCGGCCCACGGGCCGTTTAGTAAGTGATCCCAACTGGGCTTCACGTAAGCGCGTAGCGACTCAATCCAAGGCGTGCGGACTATTATCAACTCACTGGCTCCCATAACATTCTCCGGTTAATGTGACATGGACTTCAAGACTTCCTTTCTCGACGCAACCTCGGTGGGCTTTGTTTCAAAGGCCAGGAGAATGTGCAATAACGGGGCCAATTTAACGGTTAAGCCAGGAACGAAACCTGTCAGCGTGTCAGGTTTGACGCTATTACGGTGGCTGAACTACCCGGTCCAAGTAAATTATTCAGACGATCCGGGGTCGCTCACCGCTTGAGCCGTCAGAGACCCCCCGCTCCTCGAGCGGACCAGTCAAGATCATCGGCCTCATGAGTGAAGCCGGTGACTTATTACGAGCCGACGGGTTATTGAAAACGCACGTCGTGGTCGGTACTTACAGAGGAGCTATTTCTCAGTAGTCACTTATGCGTCTAGCATATAATACTGCCTAACATCAGCTGCGAGCGTTCGTGCTCAGCATCTCGGCCACACTGAAGTGTCGGTGCTCGGGGTGAGCTTTCGCGATTTGGTAGAGATGATGGCTGAACGCGGCCTGTCCATCGCGCACACCACGATCATGCGCTGGGTGCAGCGCTACGCCCCAGAGTTCGAGAAGCGCTGGAATCAGTTTGCCACAGCGATCGGTCGATCGTGGAGAGTCGACGAGACCTACGTGAAGATTCGTGGCAGTTGGGTATACTTGTACCGAGCAGTCGATCGCGATGGAAAGACTGTGGACTTCAGGCTCAGCCCTAAGCGAGATGTCGCTGCAGCCAAGGCCTTCTTCAAAAAGGCGATCAGGAGCCAGGGGCGTGCGCCGCACACTATTACTCTGGATGGCTATGCAGCCTCTCAC
>JBDTMS010000380.1:0-4785 GCA_039934195.1 Betaproteobacteria bacterium | reverse complement strand
GGCACATGCGCAACGGCACGTGGCAACAGCGGAACGTGGGCAACCGGGCACACGCCGGCACGTGGGCAACTGCCGCGCTAAACCGCCTGGGTTTTTCGCCGATGTTATGCATGATCCTCCGCCCCTGATTGACGTCACATGATTTCGATCGAACCACTAATGTCCTTCACCTCTCATCCGGCCGACCGCGCGGACGGGTGCACCGATGCGGCGGCGCCGTTGCGCGCTGGCTGGCCGTCGTTTTCCATCTTGGGCGCCGGCGTTTCCTGGTGCGATCGTCTAGGCGCTTGCAGCGAGATCCGCACAACTCACGTGTTTGCCGCACTCGCGACGATCGTAGTCGGGCTCTATGTCGATGAGCACTACGATTTTTGGGGGCAGATGGCTGTCGGCCTCTGTGTCTGGGCGCTGCTGCTGACATTCATCCACCGAATTCGCGGCGACGAATTGCGGGCTGCGCTATTCGCGTGCTTGATCTGGGTTACCGCCGGAGAAATGCTTGCGTCGCTGGTGTGGGGCCTGTATCGCTATCGGCTGCACAATGTGCCGTTGTTCATCCCGCCCGGTCACGTTCTTATGCTGCTCGTCGCGCTGTATCTGCGAGCCCGTGTCGGTCAATGGATAGTCGCTGCCTCTGTGGCGGTAGCGGTGCTGTATGCAGCGTTCGCGTTGTCTAGCGGACACGACATGTTCAGCATCGTGCTTACGCCGTTTTTTCTCGGCGCGCTAGTGTTTGGACGAAGCAGGAAGCTCTACGCAATCACATTTCTCATGGCAATCCCGCTCGAGCTCTACGGCACCTGGATGGGCAACTGGCGCTGGGAGGCGCACGTTCCCGGCGTGGACTTGACGATGGCGAATCCGCCGATCTGCATTGGCGCGATTTACTGCCTGCGCGACGGGCTGGTCAGTGCGAGTCTCGCATTCACGCGCCGCCGTGCGCCGCGCGAGCCGCGCCGGGCGGCGCAATCGGCGACGCAGGCGCTGACTGGATTAGAAGCTTGACTGGAGACCTCTTAAGTGAAAACCAAGAAACTAGGAAATTCCGATTTAGATGTGGCACCGCTCGCGTTCGGCGGCAACGTGTTCGGCTGGACGGTGGATGAGGCGACATCGTTTCAGCTGCTCGATGGCTTCGTGGCCGCCGGTTTCAATTTCATCGATACCGCCGATATGTATTCCAAATGGGTGCCTGGTCACCAGGGCGGCGAGTCCGAGACGATTATCGGCAAATGGCTCAAGCTGCGCGGTGGCCGCGACAAGGTGGTCGTCGCGACCAAGATCGGCATGGAGATGGGCGATGAGAAGAAGGGTTTGTCGAAGGCCTACATCCTGCGCGGCGTCGAGGATTCGCTGGCACGGCTGCAGACCGACTACATCGATCTCTACCAGTCGCATATCGACGATGCCGACACGCCGCTGGGTGAAACGCTCGACGCCTACGCGCAGCTCATTCGCGATGGCAAGGTGCGCATCATCGGTGCATCTAACTACAGCGCCGAGCGACTCGCACAAGCCGTGCAGGTAAGCAAGCAGCAAGGCTATCCGAGCTATCAGAGCCTGCAGCCGCTCTACAACCTCTACGACCGCAGCGAGTATGAAACTGCGCTCGAGCCGTTGTGCAAAGAAAAGAGCATCGGCGTGATCAGCTACTTCTCGCTCGCGAGCGGCTTTCTCACCGGCAAATACCGTTCGGAGAAGGATACCCAAGGCAGCGCCCGCGCGGCGCGGGTGAAGACTTATCTCAATGAGCGGGGGTTGCGCATTCTGGCTGCGCTCGACGCGGTTGCGAAGGAGCATGACTCGACGCCCGCCAAGGTATCTCTCGCTTGGCTGATTGCGCGGCCGAGCATCACCGCGCCGATTGCGAGCGCTACCAGCATGAAGCAATTGCAGGAATTGATCGACGCCACGCGATTGCAGCTCTCCCCGGCGTCGATCGAACGGCTGAATCAAGCCAGCGCTTGACCCTGTAGTCGCCGGCAGACGTCGCTGCGCCGGCGCTGTCGCCTAAACTGCATTTTTCATTTGCGCACGCCGCATCATGAGATAAGTCAGTCATACTCGACGTATCAATTATTGCGCTTCGACTCTAGCCATTCGCCGCGATCATTCGTGACGCGTGCCAGCAGCGATGCGGAATCGACAGGGGAGCGAACATGAGAACGTCGAGGGTATCGGACCTAGGCAACACCGCGAACAGCAGGGCAGCACGCAGACGTCTGCACACAACGCTGCAGGTTGCACGTGCAGCGGCGTTGCGCGTATTGCAACGCCCCCAGTTGCGGCCATGGGCGCTCGCGATCTGCGCGATGGTGCCGCTCGTGTCGCACGCGACGATCGTGACGACCAATGAAGCAGTCATGGATCAGATCTACAGCCAGACGTCGTTTGGAACGCAATCGATCGACATTCGTTTTCACCCGGCGCATGTGATTTCCGATCCGACGCTGCTGCATATCGACAGCGACACGAAGTTGACCGAGCTGTTCGGCCGCGATCCGTCGCCGATGGACAATCAGATCAATGTGTTTTTCGTCGATGACATCACCTTTTGCGGCGGCGCCAGCCACGTGGTCATCGGCTGCGGACTGATCGGCGGAAAAGACTTTGCGGTCGATGCGAGTTTTGCGGCCGGCGTGATGGGTGGCGATCTGTTGTCGCACGAGCTCGGACATAACCTCGGATTGCCGCACGTCGGCGCCGATGCGCCCAACCTCATGAATGCCATCCTGACCGGAAATCGTACGCTTACGTTCGAGCAAGTGGCGCAGATCATGACGAGTCCCTGGGTGCAGTTGGACGGGACGCAGAGATTCGTCGCCATTACGCCGTTCGCCGTCGTCCCGGAACCGAGAGCAACGCTGGTTTTGGCGTGCGGTGTTCTTCTCTTGCTTGCTCGTGTGAGCAAGCGCGAGCGCGGACGCAAGTTTTTCCTTGCGTCTCAAGCCGGCAACAACGCCCATCCTGCGTGAACGAAAGTAGCGCATCTGTTGCTCGCCGGCACCAAGCTCGAGCGACTTGCAATCGGCATAACGAGGCCGCGCAAGCGCGCTTTTGTCCGTTGCCAGAGTGGCGGCTAGCGATCCGGCACGTTGCGTGCCGCGCAAGGGCGAGTGAAGGCAAACAGCGACAGCATTTTTTGCGTCGCTGGACGAATTCAACGCTGGCTATGCACGCACGCAGAAAACAGTTGACGCAGCCCCGCGCGGTTATTACCTTAACCTCGTTGCATTATTTCCGGGGCGGGTTGTAGCGGTGCTGACGTCATCACCTGACCAGTTGCGGGAAGGGCCGCGATCGCAAGCGGTTCTACGGTGTTTCGGCCGCGCGTGCACTTCTCCGAGTTCCTCGACTAGATCGAATGTTCGCCGCGAGGCGGCGTTACGGGGACTAAGCGGTTTGCGTCGATGAAAGTCGGCACAGCGTAAATAAAGCAAAAAGAAAAGGAGTACTCCGGAATGTCGGCTATGCAGAAGAGAAAGTTCAAACGCACGGCTGTCGCGATTGCGCTTGCGTTCGCAGCGTCGGGCGGCATGATAGGCGCACGGGCCGCGGTCTTGATGGATTTCGAGGGCATCGCGGATTTCGCGCAAGTCGCGAATTTCTATAACAACGGACTTGGTGGCAATTTCGGCGTGCAGTTCAGCGGCAACCTGTTCGCTTCGATCGATTCGAGCGATGGCGGATCGGGCAACTTCGAGAACGAGCCGAGTCCGTCTACTGCGATTTTCGCAATGTCGGAGACTAGCCCTGCCGTGATGGACGTCCCGGCGGGCTTCACGACCGGGCTGTCGTTCTACTACGCGTCGGGCGATAAGGGTGCAGGCCACAGTGTCCGGATCTATGACGCTATCGGCGGTGCGGCGGGCGGCGGCAATCTGTTGGCGACCATACCGCTGGAAGTGACCTCCGGTACGCCGATTTGCCCTGAATCCGACGCGCTCAACTTCTATGCGTGCTGGAGGCTCGCAAGCGCGACGTTCAGCGGCATAGCGAGATCCGTCGACTTCGACCAAACCTACGCACAGGCGATTCTCTACGATAATGTCGCCATCGCGGTACCCGAACCATCGACCTACGCGCTGCTGCTCGCTGGTTTAGCCGGCTTGGCCGGGATTGCCAAGCGCCGCGGCCGCATCGGCTAACCGCACCCGATAGATTTGTCCAAATCCAACGGCCGGCCTCTCATCCGAGGTGCCGGCCGTTAGTCGTTTTGCGCATGACACTCAGCATTTCGTCGACGTGGGGCAGCGCGTGGCAGCGCTGACGGAAAAGCATATAGTCTCGCTAGCGCAGCTGCGCCCCGCATCAGGTCGGCCCATCTTAGATCCTGAGGCAAACGACTGCTGCGACCGACATCACAACGCCATTTGACAGGGAGGCAAGATGACCGACAGCAAACTTAAGTTGCGGCGAAACTTCTTGAACAACGCAGCAGCCACCGCGGCAGCGATCGGCCTGAGCGCGAGAGCAGCCTCGCTGCAGGCGGCCGACATGCCGCCAGCCTCTGCGAAGGGTACCGACACCGATTTCCAAAAATGGCTGGCCGGCATTCACGGCAAGTATCGTCAGGTGTATGACGCCCCCGAGCCGAACAGCGGATTTGCGCTGCTCTGGTCCTATGTCTTCTTGATGACCGGCGCACCAGCGTACGGCGTTCCGGAAAGCGAGTTGGGTGTCGTAGTCGTGTTGCGCCATGCGGCGATTCCGCTCGCGTTCAACGATGCGCTGTGGGCGAAATACAAAATGGGTGAGGTATTCAAAATCAACGATCCGGCCACG
>JBDTMS010000379.1:0-4797 GCA_039934195.1 Betaproteobacteria bacterium | reverse complement strand
ACGCAGACAGTGACGGCAAAAACATTCTGATGGACGTCGCCGAAAAGTATTCGGGCTATACGCATATTGCTTTGCGCGTGTCATCGATCAAAGCGACGCTGGAAGTGCTGCAGCAGAACATGATCCGGGTTACGCAAGGCCCAGTGTCGTTCGGACAAGATGGTCACGTTTCCGTTTTCATTCGCGATCCGGATTTGACTGTGATCGAGCTTCGAGGCCGCGACGAAGACCTGTCCGCATTAGAGGCTTCGGAATACATGCCGATGAACTGAAGCGCATCATGCGCCCCGTTCCGTCTCGCACTTCACGGTGTAGCGACTTAGCGAGCGTTGCGCTCGTCGTGTTTCGGGCAATTTAGATGTCATCAGTGCAGGCGCGCCATTAGTACTTGACTTCCTGAAAGCGCATTTCGCTCAAGCAGATCGTTTCGCAGAACTACTATTCGCCGCCGCCGCGTACAGCGCCGCGCTTGCTAATTGTCTTTACTTTGTGGAAACACAATCCACATATCCTCGAACGTTTCTCATCGGCATGAACTGTGCTCTTGCTCTCGGGCGTTTTGACAACGCGACGATAGAGAAGCAGGTGATCTTTGTTGTCGTCCGAATATAGATCAACAGACTTTGCTGCGCCTGTGTGTCCGCATAAGTGTGAACCTAAGTTCGCAAGCGGAGGCCGCGAGAAAAAGAAAAAATGTCATGCTGCAATTGGGAGTTTGTTCGCGGGCGTTGCTCGCGTGTTTATTCACGCTATCGTTTTCGGCTACGGTCAATGCCGAAACGTGCAACGGCGGACTAGATAACGCCGCGAGCTTCAGCTGGGCACAAGCGCCGTCGGGTTCGCTGAAACCGGGCGTATCACAGCACGTGGTCGTGCACGTGGTTAACACCAGCACTTCGAAAACCTGGTCCGGCGAGGGCACGCACCCTTACCCGTATCGATTGGGCGCCGCGTACGCCGGCGTTCAAAATCAATTGATCTGGAGCAACTTCAGTTGCGGTGGACTGAGCAATTCCGGACAGGTCACAAATCAGCGCGTCTACTTGTGTGGTGCGCCGGTTCCGCCGGGTGCATCGCACGACTTCGCTTTCGATATCACCGCACCGCAGGGCGCGAGCGGCTCAACGATCGAGCTTGGCCTGCAGATGCTGGTCGAAGCGGGAACGAGCTGCGACGGATGGTTCGGCGAAGCTGTGCACGTGCCGGTAGCGCTGGACACAACGCCTGCTGACACCATTCCTTCCACGCCATCAAATCTCAGCGCAAATGCAGGTAACGGACGCGTCGATTTGAATTGGGGCACTGTTAGCGGCGCTAACGACTACTACGTCTTCCGCAGCGTCGGCTCTAACGCCAGCTATACATTTCTCGGGACTACCGCAGCGGGTTCTTACCCCGATACCAGCGTCAGCAACGGGACCACGTACTTCTACATTGTCACGAGTCACAACGACGCGGGTCAAAGTGGACGCTCGAACGAAGTCAGTGCCACGCCCAACTCCGGCGTCACGGCTCCCTCTGCGCCTACAGGACTGGGGGCCAACGCCGGCAACGGCAGCGTTAACGTATTCTGGAGCGGCGTAAGCGGTGCATCCGAATACAGACTGTATCGCAGCGATGGATCATCTTGCTGCTTCTCTAACGTCGCTACCATTCAAGCTCCGGCAACGCAATTTAACGACGGCGGCCGGACCAACGGCACGACGTACTACTACGTTGTACGAGCTTATAGTTCGGCCGGCGAAAGCGGTTCATCCAATCAGGCTTCTGCAACACCGACTTCCGGCATAACCGTCCCGACCGCGCCGATTGGTTTGGGCGCGTCGGCCAGCGACGGACGCGTCGAGCTGTCCTGGAACGCAGTTGGCGGTGCAACCGATTACAAGGTGTATCGGAGCAATACTTCGGGCTGCTGCTATTCCTATTTCGTCGGCGGTACCGGCGACACACGTTTGTCCGACACCGCGGTCAGCAACGGCACAACCTATTATTACGTCGTGCAAGCGCGCAACTCGGTTGGCGACAGCGGGTACTCCGGACAGACTCAAGCAACTCCGACTTCCGTAGCTACCGCACCGAATACACCCACGGGCCTGAACGCCAATGGCGTCGTCGGCCGAGTCGATTTAACTTGGGCTCCAGTAAACGGCGCAAGCGAGTACTACGTGTTCCGCAGCAGCTACTCGGGCACGGGTTATTCGTATCAAGGCCTCTCATACACAAATAGTTATGCTGACGGTAGTGTCACAAACGGTACGGAGTATTTCTATGTGGTGAAAGCGCACAATTCGACGGGAGGCAGTCAGCCGTCTAACGAAGCGCGCGCTACGCCGCAGGCGCCGGTGCAACTCACGCCCACCGTGACCATTCAAATCCTGCGTCCGGACGGTACTGTGATGGCAGATGGCACGAGCCTCGGCCTGAATACCGACGGTTGGCCTACACCCGATCCGCTACGTGTTCGAGTCACGTTGCATTGCCCGGCAGACCGCGCGCAAGGCTGCAGCCAATCACTGACGATGGAGTTCGCGTCTCCAGGTAACGCCGCACGCATGTACGTCATGACAGGTGACACCGCATGCTCAGTTAGTTCCAGCACGGGGTTAGATCCACATTTCAGCTCGATGCGCATGGGATGCGCCGGCGATCAGCTGCTTGCCGATCAGAGTCGAGTGTATTCATTCCGACTGCTGGTTCAGCCATCGCCCAAGGCGACGATCAATATGACCGCCGTTTGGGATGGCTTCGCGACCGACATAAGTCATATCGAGGTTCCGCTTGCACAGATTCATCCCGTTATCGTCGTCCCTGGAATTTTAGGCACGATGCCCCCGTGGGCCCATACCGGCGAGCTCGATCCGGTGCTTGCCGTATACGAGCCGTTGATGCTGCAGTTGAACAAGATGGGTTATGACGGCCAGACAGTATTCCGTATGCCGTATGACTGGCGCAGATCCAACCGCATCTCGGCCAGATATCTGCGCGACCGCATCAAAGAAGCGCAGGCGGAAGCGGCGACGATACCCTGGGTGGATCACAGCTCTACCAAGGTCGACCTCATCGTGCACAGCATGGGCGGCTTGGTTACCCGCAGCTATGTCCAGGGCGAAGGCCTAGAATCCGATATGACGACCGCAATCGGCTACAACTCCGACATCCGCAAAGTGGTCTTCATGGCTACGCCTCATCAGGGCTTTCCGGAAAACTACAAGACATTCGAGAGCGGCAGCTGGTGGGACTTTCTGTATGACACCCCGGCACAATCGTGGGCGATGGATCACGTGTTCTGGCCTGCTTTCGTCTACAAGCATTGGCGTGAAAGCTACCCGGTGTCTCCGCCGCCGATCGATTGCGATTGGTCAGTCACCATCGTAACTTGCGTGTTGAATGAGTACGCCATGACGCATGACGCCTCAGGCGGTATCGAATCGCTGCGCGAGATGTTACCTACGCAACGCGCAGACACTTACTACGCACCGTATCTTTGCGGCTCATACAACGGCAGCAACTGCGTCGCGCCGTATGAGTTCGGCCAGCCGCACAATCCGTTTCTGACGCGACTGAACGCAAGCGTCAATTTGCTCGATGCCAGAATCGGTTCGGACAATCTGTACGTGATCTACGGTGTCAACCCGAATCGCAATGCTGACGGAACCGAAGATCCGACCGTGCACAACGACACTGATGTGGTGTACGACGTCAAGGCACCACCGGCGGCAGGTACGTATCTCGGCATTAATGGCTGGGGCAACGGCGAGCCGGAGCAGAACTATGTAACCAGCGCGGGCGACGATCTGATTCCGGAATACAGCTCTAACCTGAAGTTCATACTGCCGACGATCAAAGACGACCACATTGCCAAGCTCAACGGCAAAGCCGCACGTCACAAGCAGATCATGTACAACGGCGATGTGCAGCGTACTTACCTGCCGCAGTTCCTGACTGGACTTAGCCCGCTGCCATTCGACTCTCCGTACTCTCTGCCCATTTTCCTGGTTGAGCCTTACCAGTGGTGGGTGCTGGCTGGATTGTGTCCTGTCAATCTAACCATTACTGATCCGCAGGGTCGTCGTATCGGCTACGACGCGGCCACAGGCGCAACGCTGAACGAGATTCCCGGGATGTATGCCGCGAAGAACAGCGAAAACTAATTCATCATTTTGAAGAACCCGGCTGCCGGTTTATACACTGTCACCGTGACGGCGTTCGGCGATGGGCCATTCAGTCTCGGCCTGCATCAACTCAGTCAAGCGGGGTCGCCAAAACGCTGGGCGGTCGAAGGCGAAGTTAAGACCGGACAGTCGTTTAGTTATACGGTCAACATCGATCCGACACTGCCGATCGTGCAGCACGCACCGGTGGCCAACGCGGGACCGGATCAGAACGTGCTGGCGGATGACACTTCTTGCACCGCACCGGTACAGTTGGACGGCTCGGCTTCCAGCGACCCGGATGGCGAAGCGCTGACCTTTCACTGGACCGGGCCGTTCGGCTATGCGTCCGGGGCACGCCCGGTCGTGCAGTTGCCGGTGGGCAATCACGAGGTTCGTCTAGTCGTATTCGACGGGCAGCGTGGCGGTAGCGGCGCGAGGACGCATGTGAATGTAAGTGCGCATGCGCCGGAAGTGAAGTCGTTGACCGTGCGGCCGGAAATTCTGGACCCGGCGGACAACACGATGCGGGATGTTATGGTGACTGCCGATGTCACCGCAGTCTGCGGCGTCAAGCCGACCTGCAAGATCTTAAAAGTCGAAAGCGACGAAGACATCAAAGACGACTGGAAGATCGTCGGACCGC
>JBDTMS010000378.1:0-4803 GCA_039934195.1 Betaproteobacteria bacterium | reverse complement strand
CTCGGTGCATTTCCCGCGTCCGATCCGCAGTTCGTCGGCATGCTCGGCATGCACGGCACCTTAGAAGCGAATCTCGCGATGCATAACGCCGACCTGATCGTTTGCGTCGGCGCACGTTTCGACGATCGCGTAACGGGCAAACTCGAACATTTCGCGCCCGGCGCGCGCAAAATTCATCTCGACATCGATCCGGCGTCGATCAACAAGATCATCCCGGTCGATATCCCGATCGTCGGCGATTGCCTGGAGATGCTCGACGGTTTGCATCGCGAGCTGAACGATCTCACCGTCGAGCCGGCGCGCCTCGCGTCCTGGTGGACGCGCATCGAACAATGGCGCGCGCAGGATTGCCTGCGGTTCGAACAATGCGACGATGCAATCCTGCCGCAGCATCTGATGCATGCGTTGCAGGCCGCGTTGGCGTCGCGCGATGCGATCGTCTCGACCGACGTCGGTCAACACCAGATGTGGGCCGCGCAATATCTCAAATTCGAGCAGCCGAATCGCTGGCTCACATCCGGTGGCGCCGGCACGATGGGCTACGGAATGCCGGCGGCGATCGGCGCGCAGATTGCGCATCCCGACAAGCTCGTCGTCTGCGTCAGCGGCGATGCGTCGGTGCTGATGAACATTCAAGAGCTGTCGACTGCGGTTCAGCATCGCACACCGGTGAAAGTCATCGTATCGAACAACGGCTACATGGGCATGGTGCGGCAGTGGCAGGAGCTCAATCACGAAGGCCGCTACAGCCACAGTTACACGCAGGCGCTGCCCGATTTCGTAGCGGTTGCGCGCGGCTTCGGCTGGGGTGCGGCGCGGGTTAGCGACCCAGCGCAGCTCGACGCCGCCATCGCAGAATGCCTGGCTTACGACGGTCCGTTTTTTCTCGATGTGTGCGTGAGTGCCGAGGAAAATTGCTTTCCGATGATCCCGTCCGGCTGCGGTCATCACGAGATCATGCTGAGCAAGGGCAACCGCTACGCGCCGGGCTTATCGGCGTAGAACTTCGCGCCGCTTACCCGCATCCAATACAAAACGCTCATCCGACCTGGATGGCGCGTTAACCGAAGAACGCGCCGCACCCAAGCCGCTTAGGTCTTCGCAAAAGCGGTAAGCTCGGATCGAGCGATCCTGGAGGAGTGAAGCATGCAAGCAGTGACGCTGGACGATAAATACGTCTCCACCAACGGCCGCATTTATCTGAGCGGCATTCAGGCTCTGGTGCGCCTCGCGTTGATTCAACGCCAGCGCGACGCAGCAGCCGGGCTCAACACGGCAGGCTTCATTTCCGGCTATCGCGGATCGCCGCTCGGCGGCCTCGACGAGGCGCTGTGGAAAGCCGAGAAGCATCTCGCCGCCAATCACATCAAGTTCCAGCCAGGCATCAACGAAGAATTGGCCGCTACTGCGGTCTGGGGCACGCAGCAAGTGCACCTGATCGGCGAATCGGATTACGACGGCGTGTTTGCGCTGTGGTACGGCAAAGGGCCCGGCGTCGATCGCTGCGGCGATGTATTCAAGCACATGAACTACGCGGGCACGTCGAAACACGGCGGCGTTTTGCTGATCGCCGGCGACGATCACGGCGCGTACTCCTCGACGCTGCCGCATCAGAGCGATCATCTGTTTTCCGCGTCGATGATTCCGGTGCTGTATCCATGCAATGTGCAGGAATACATCGAGCTCGGATTGCACGGCTGGGCGATGTCGCGATTTTCCGGCTGCGCCGTCGGCTTCAAGGCGCTGGCGGACACGGTCGAATCGTCCGCGTCGATCGAGGCCGATCCGTTCGCGGTCAAGATCGTGCTGCCGGAAGATTTCCGCATGCCCGAAGGCGGCCTCAATTGCCGCCTGTCGAGCGACACCGTGGGTACGCAGGCGCGCAAGCAGGAAGCGCTGATGCAGGACTATAAGATCTATGCCGCGCTGGCCTACGCGCGCGCCAACAAGCTCAATCACACGACCATCGATTCGCCGAATGCGCGGCTCGGCATCATCGCTTCGGGCAAATCCTACCTCGATGTGCTCGAAGCCCTCGAGGAGCTCGGCATTTCCGAACAAGCGGCTGCGCACATCGGTCTGCGTTTATTCAAAGTCGCGATGCCATGGCCGCTGGAAGCCGAAAGCGTGCGCGAGTTCGCGCGCGGCCTCGATGAAATTCTGGTGATCGAAGAGAAGCGCCAGATCGTCGAGTATCAGCTCAAGGAGCAGCTCTACAACTGGCGATCGGATGTGCGTCCGCGCGTGATCGGAAAGTTCGATGAGTCCGGCGAATGGGTGGCGCCGCGCGGCGAGTGGCTGCTGCCCGCAAAAGCGGATTTCTCGATCGCCCAGATCGCACGCGTGATCGCATCGCGTATCGGCCGTTTCCACACCAGCGATCTGATCAAGGCGCGGCTGACGTTTCTGGAAGCGAAAGAAGCCGTGCTGCTGAAAGCCATCGACACGCCGCCGCGCCCCGCGTTTTATTGCTCGGGCTGTCCGCACAACACGTCGACCAAGGTGCCGGAAGGCAGCCTCGCGCTGGCGGGGATCGGCTGCCACGTGATGGCGACGTCGATTTACCCCGAGCAGAACAAAACCACCACGCACATGGGCGGCGAAGGCGCGCCGTGGATCGGGCAGGCGCCCTACTCCAAGCGCAAACACATCTTTGCGAATCTCGGCGACGGCACGTATTTTCACTCCGGCTCGCTGGCGATTCGCGCCGCGGTTGCCGCCAAGGTGAACATCACCTACAAGATTCTCTACAACGACGCAGTCGCGATGACCGGCGGACAACCGGTGGATGGCATGACCTCCGTGCGCATGGTCGCACAGCAGATGGCGGCTGAAGGCGTGAAGCGCATCGCCGTCGTTACCGAAGACTTGTCGCGCTACGCGGACCGGTCCGAATTGCCCGCGTTCGCGACTTTGCACGATCGCAAAGACCTCGATGCGGTCCAGCGGGAGGTGCGCGATATCCCCGGCGTCACCGTGATCATCTACGATCAGACCTGTGCCGCCGAGAAACGCCGGCGCCGCAAGAAGAACGAATATCCCGACCCGAGCACGCGCTTGTTCATCAACGAAGCGGTGTGCGAAGGCTGCGGCGATTGCGGCGTGCAATCGAACTGCACGTCGATTCTGCCGCTGGAAACCGAGCTCGGCCGCAAGCGCATGATCGATCAGTCGTCGTGCAACAAAGATTATTCGTGCGTGAATGGTTTTTGTCCGAGCTTCGTTACCGTCGAGGGCGGCCGGCCGAGAAAATCGAGCACCGGCAAGCAAACCGCGACGCAGGATCTCGGGCCGCTGCCGGAGCCGCAACCGGTTGCGCTGCAGGGCGCGACCTACAACGTTCTCATCACCGGCATCGGCGGCAGCGGTGTCATCACGGTCGGCGCACTGCTCGGCATGGCAGGGCATCTGGAACACAAAGGCGTGTCGGTGCTCGACATGACCGGTATGTCGCAGAAGAACGGCGCGGTGACTTCGCACGTGCGCATCGGGGCGCAGCCGAGCGACATCCGCGCGCAACGCATCGCGACCGGCGAGGCTGATCTGATTCTCGGCTGCGACATGCTGACGGCCGGCGCGCAAGATGCAATCTCGAAGACGCGGCCGGGCCGTACGGCGGCGATCATCAACGCGCACATGCAGCCGCCGGGACAGTTCGCGCAGAATCCCGACTGGCAATTTCCGTTCGACCAGATCCGCGCGCTGATCGAAGAATCGGTCGGCAAGCAAGCCGATTTCATCGATGCCACCAGGATCGCGACCGCGTTGATGGGCGATTCCATTGCCACAAATTTGTTCATGCTCGGCTATGCGTTTCAGAAAGGCCGCATTCCGTTACGCGCAGAATCCATCGCGCGCGCAATCGAGCTCAACGGCGTGGCGATCGAATCCAACAAGCAGGCGTTCGATTGGGGCCGGCGCGCCGCGATCAATTTCGAACAAGTAGAGCGCATCGCGTTGCCGGCAAAGCCGGTTATCGTGCAGCTGCCGCAGAGCCTGGATACGCTGATCCGCCGCCGCTCCGGCATGCTGGTTTCGTATCAAAGCGAAGCTTATGCGAAGCAGTACGAAGCGTTCGTCGACAAGGTGCGGCGTGCGGAAGCCCAGGTCGGCACAGGCGACGCACTCGCCAAGGCCGTCGCAAAGTATCTATTCAAATTGATGGCGTACAAGGACGAATACGAAGTCGCGCGACTGTATACCGACGGCGAGTTTGAGAAGCGCCTGAACGATGCGTTCGAGGGCGATTTCAAGCTGAAGTACAACCTGGCTCCGCCGATGATTTCGCAACGCGATGCGCGCGGCCATCTCGTCAAACGCGAATTCGCTTCGTGGATGCGCTACGGCTTCAAGGTGCTCGCGCGATTGAAGTTCTTGCGCGGGACCGCGCTCGACGTATTCGGGAAAACGGCGGAGCGTCGCATGGAGCGTCAGCTGATCGACGACTACCGTGCGGCGATCGACGGCGCACTGGAACATCTGAGCGCCGAGAGCTTGCGGCAAGCGGTCGAGCTCGCGAATCTGCCGGAACAGATTCGCGGTTTCGGTCACATCAAGGATGCCAACGTCGAGAAAGTGCGAGTGCGCTGGAAGGTGTTGCAGGAGCATATGTCCGGTACTGCCCAGGCCGCCCCGGCGCCGCAACGCGCTGCGTAGAGCTCACGGTAGCACGCAGTCGCGCGGATCGACTGCTTAACGAAGACATGGATTGCTGCGCGGCTGCGAACGGGTGGCGCGCTTTCAGTGGCCGCCGGACGCGCTGAATCTTGCCTTACCGCTATCCGCCGATGCTTGAGAGCGCGC
>JBDTMS010000377.1:0-4803 GCA_039934195.1 Betaproteobacteria bacterium | reverse complement strand
TGGCTTCCAGCACGGGAATACCTTCGGCGCGCCGGCGGCGATGTCCGATCGGATATTCGATCTGCTTGTCCTCGGTTTTGCTGCCGTCCTTGAAAAAGATCTGAATCGAGTTGGCGATCGAGCGCTTTTCCGGATCGAGATAGTCGCGGCTGAATTGTTTTTCTTCTACGCATTCCATTTTGTCGCGCAGCATGTCGATGCGCGGGTCGCGTGCGATGTCGTCTTCGTAATCGGCAGCCGTCAGGCGACCGTAGATCAACGGCACAGCGACCATGTATTGAATGCAGTGATCGCGATCGGCCGGATTGTCCAGCGGGCCTTTCTTGTCGATGATGCGGATCGCCGATTCGTGCGTGCGAATGATGATCTTGTCGATCTGATCGATCTTGTCTTTCATCACCGGATAATGCGCCATCGCGCACTCGACCGCAGTCTGCGCGTGGAATTCGGCAGGGAAAGAGATCTTGAACAGCACGTGCTCCATGACGTAGGAGCCATAAGGCCGCTGAAATTTAAACGGCTGGCCTTTGAACAGCACGTCGTAGAAGCCCCAGGTCTTCGCGGTGAGCACGGAGGGATAGCCCATTTCGCCTTTCATCGTGGTCAACGCGAGGCGCACCGCGCGGCTGGTGGCATCGCCTGCTGCCCAGCTTTTACGCGAACCGGTGTTCGGCGCGTGCCGATACGTGCGCAGACTCTGGCCGTCTACCCAAGCTTGCGACACGGCGTTAATGACGTCTTCTCGCGTGCCGCCCAGCATTTTCGTGACGACCGCGGTGCTGGCGACTTTCACCAGTACCACGTGATCGAGCCCGACGCGATTGAAGCTGTTCTCCAACGCCAGCACGCCCTGAATTTCATGCGCCTGGACCATCGCAGTCAACACAGCACGTATCGTCAGCGGCGGTTTGCCTGACGCCACTGCGGTGCGCGATAACCAATCGGCCACGGCGAGAATACCGCCCAGATTGTCCGACGGGTGGCCCCATTCCGCGGCGAGCCAGGTGTCGTTGAAATCGAGCCAACGGATCATCGCCCCGATATTGAAAGCAGCTTGAATCGGATCGAGCTGGAACGAGGTGCCGGGTACTTTCGCGCCGTTGGGCACGACGGTACCGGGAACAATCGGGCCGAGCAGCTTCGTGCAAGCGGGATAGGAGAGGGCTTCGAAGCCGCAGCCCAAAGTGTCCATCAGGCACAAGCGCGCGGTGTTGTACGCCTCCGAGCTCTCGATGTTGTAATCGAGCACGTAGTTGGCGATATCGACCAGGACTTGATCGGGTTCGGGACGAACGTTCGAGATGGGAGCGGACATTAAGGGCGGCGTCGATTGATTGGCGAGATTGATCAGTGATCGGTTAGCGATGCGGCTGCGATTGTGTGCGGCGTTTATTTCCGCTTCTCGATCGGCACCCAATGCTGATCTTCCGGGCCGATATAGTTTGCACTGGGGCGGATGATCTTGCCGTCGATGCGCTGCTCGATCACGTGGGCTGACCAGCCCGACGTGCGGCTGATCACGAACAGCGGGGTGAACATCGGCGTCGGCACGCCGAGCATGTGATAGCTGGTCGCGCTGTACCAGTCGAGATTGGGGAACATTTTCTTTTCCCGCCACATCACTTGTTCCACGCGCTCGGAGATGTTGTAGAGCTTCATGTCGCCGACATCTTCGCTCAGGCGCCGCGCCACTTCTTTGATGATCTCATTGCGCGGATCGGCGATGGTATAGACCGGATGGCCGAAGCCGATGACGATTTGCTTGTCTGCGACGCGCCGCACGATGTCGGCTTCGGCTTCGTCGGGCGTGTCGTAGCGGCCGATCACGTCGAACGCAAACTCGTTGGCGCCGCCGTGCTTTGGCCCTTTCAACGCGCCGATGCCGCCGGTAATGGCGGAATACAGATCCGCTCCGGTCCCGGCGATCACACGCGCGGCGAACGTCGACGCGTTGAATTCATGCTCGGCGTAGAGAATGAGCGAGGTGTGCATCGCGCGTACCGCAAGCTCGGAGGGTGGTTTGCCGTGCAGCATGTGCAGGAAGTGGCCGCCGATCGAGTCGTCGTCGGTTTCCACGTCGATGCGCCGACCCGAATGCGAGAAGTGATACCAGTAGAGCAGCATCGATCCGAACGACGCCATCATGCGGTCGGCGACATTGCGCGCTTCGGCAACTTTGTGGTCCTGGCTTTCCGGCAGCACCGAGCCGAGCCCGGAACAACCGGTGCGCAGCACGTCCATCGGATGCGTATTGGCAGGAATGCATTCGAGAATATCCTGCACGGCGGCGGGGAGCCCGCGCAACGATCTTAGCTTGAGCTTGTAGGCGGCGAGCTCAGCCGGTGTCGGCAGCTTGCCGTGCACGAGCAGATAAGCGATTTCTTCGAACTGCGCCTTGTCGGCGAAGTCGAGGATGTCGTAGCCACGGTAGTGCAGGTCGTTACCTTGACGCCCGACGGTGCACAGCGCGGTGTTGCCGGCCGGGATGCCGGACAGCGCAACGGATTTTTTCGGTTTGGGAGCGGTCGCGGCGACGGTTGGAGCTGCGGCGGTGCTGTTCATCGATGCTTTTCCTTGGCGAACAGTTGATCGAGTTTGCTTTCGTAGGCGTGATAGTCGAGAAAATCGTACAGATCATCGCGCGTCTGCATGGTGTCGAGCACTTGTTTCTGCGTGCCGTCGCGCCGGATTGCACGATACACGTTGAGCGCTGCCTGATTCATGGCGCGGAACGCCGACAGCGGATAAAGCACGATGCTGACGTTTGCGGAGCGCAGCTCGTCGACGGTGAACAGCGGCGTGTGGCCGAACTCGGTGATGTTAGCAAGCACGGGGACTTTTACCGCGTCGACGAACTGGCGGTACATGCCGAGCTCGGTCATCGCTTCGGGAAAGATCATATCGGCGCCGGCATCGACGCACGCGCCGGCGCGATCGATCGCAGCTTGTAGACCTTCGACCGCGAGCGCATCGGTGCGCGCCATGATCACGAAGTCGGGGTCAGTGCGTGCATCGGCGGCGGATTTGATGCGATCGACCATTTCCTGCAGCGACACGATTTCTTTGCCGGGGCGATGGCCGCAGCGCTTCGCCTGCACCTGATCTTCGATGTGCATTGCGCCGGCGCCGAACTTGATCAGCGACTTCACCGTGCGTGCGATGTTGAAGGCGCTGCCGAAACCGGTGTCGACATCCACCAGCAGCGGCAAATCGCAGGCATCGGTGATGCGGCGAACGTCGGTGAGGACGTCGTCCAAAGTGCTGATGCCGAGATCGGGCAGGCCCAGCGAGCCGGCCGCTACGCCGCCACCGGACAGATAGATTGCGCGATAGCCGCTGCGTTGTGCGAGGCGTGCGTGGTAGGCATTGATGGCGCCGATTACCTGCAGAGGCTGTTCTTCTTTCACCGCTGCGCGAAACTTCGCGCCGGCCGATTCTATGCTCATAAATTACCTACTTTTCATGCGATGTCTTGTACGAAAAAAAATACCCGTGACAAACTGCGTTCAGAAATACCGGTGACGAAGGCACGTTCAAGCGAGCATGCCCTTGACGGCGTCGCGCTCTTCTTCCAGTTCTTTCAGCGTTGCCTGCATGCGTGCGCGGCTGAACTCGCTGATCTCGATACCCTTGACGATTTCGTAGCGGCCGCTCCTGCAGGTGACGGGATAGCCGTAGATCACGCCCGTCGGAATATCGTAGCTGCCATCGGAGACGACACCCATCGAAACCCAATCGCCGGTCTGCGTTCCGAGCACCCAATCATGCACATGATTGACAGCGGCGTTCGCAGCGCTGGCGGCCGATGATGCGCCGCGCGCGTCTATGATGGCCGCGCCACGCTTCTGCACGGTCGGGATGAAACTGCTTTCCAGCCACGTCTGATCGTTGATCAGCGGCCAGACTTTGTTGCCGGCGGCTTCGGCCTGAAACAGATCCGGATACTGCGTCGCCGAGTGGTTGCCCCAGATGCTCATCTTACGGATGCTGGCGATCGGCTTGCCGGTCTTCGCTGCGATTTGCGAGATTGCGCGATTGTGATCCAGCCGCATCATGGCGGTGAAGTTCTCCGGTTTGAGCTTGGGTGCATTCTGCAAAGCGATCCACGCATTGGTGTTGGCGGGGTTGCCCACCACCAGCACTTTCACCTCGGGCTTGGCGACGTCGTTCAGCGCGCGGCCTTGCTCGATAAAGATCTTCGCGTTTTCGGACAACAGATCTTTGCGCTCCATGCCGGGGCCGCGCGGACGCGCACCAACCAGCAAAGCGATGTCGATGTCTTTGAATCCGACCTTCGCATCTTGCGCGGCGGTCATGCCAGTCAGCAGCGGGAACGCGCAATCGTCGAGCTCCATCATGACGCCCTGCAGGGCTTTCTGCGCTTTCTCGTTGGGAATTTCCAGAAGCTGCAGGATGACCGGCTGATCGGGGCCGAGCATTTCGCCGTTGGCAATTCTGAACAGCAGGCTATAGCCGATCTGACCGGCAGCACCGGTCACCGCAACACGGACGGGGGCTTTCATCGGGAGGCTCCTGACAATAAACCGAACAGTGATGAAAAAATCGCGCGGCGATTGGCGCGCGACGGTGCTGGAGACAACGTGAGCATGAATGTCATGGCTGCCGCATTAGGACTACCGCGCGTGAGGATCAAGGCTGCCGTCGCCCTGCTTACCCGCCCAGGACCGGTGCGTGAGTCAACTATGAGCCTGGGCGAAAGAGACCGGCCCGCCCGAGTTATCGGGATACCTGGGTTATCGGCCTCCCTGGGTTATCGGCCTCCCTGGGTTATCGGCCTCCCTG
>JBDTMS010000376.1:0-4809 GCA_039934195.1 Betaproteobacteria bacterium | reverse complement strand
CGGCTTAGGGCTGTTGGATCCGTATCCGTTCGTGCTCTCCCCGGTCGCAATCGAAAAACTCAGATTCGTCCACGAGGTAATCCAAGCAGCGAGCGTTGCGCCACCCACAGGTGCGGGCACGGAAGCGACTTCCTCCGCACCCGCACCCGCACCGTAATGTGGCGTTTACGACCCGGAAAATTAAAACGGAGGCCAAAGCCTCCGTTTTGTGTTTTACCAGTTGATCGCGGGTTGTGCTGCGAGCGTTACTGCTTCGGCAAAGCTGTTTCCGGATTTCCCTGCTGCTTGCTGCTCTCGCGATTTTTCAACGCTTCCGTAGGATCGCCTGCGTTACCCGATGTAGCAGGTTCTCCCGTCTTCACGGGTTCGTTGTTGTTCGATCCGGTGTGCTGACCTGCGCCGGGGCCGGGTACCACATCAGGACCCTGTTGTGTGCTGTCGCGGTTGCGGCGGTGCTCGCCATTGCTGCTGGCATCTGGATCCTTATCGTTCCCGGTCTGCGATGTCGCGTTCGTCTGCGGATTGCTATTGGATTCAGTCGTACCATCGTGCTTGCCAGCGCCAGGGCCCGGCGTCACTTCGCCTTGCTGTGTACTATCGCGATTTTTCCGCGCCGCCTCGGGTGCGTTGGTGTCCTGCTGAGCCAGCGTCGGAACGTGGCGAACATGCGTGTCATTCGACGGAATGGTTTGGCCAATCGCGCTGGTAACACTGAAACTGAGGCCGGCGGCGATCATCGCAGTGAGTAGCTTGGACATGTCGGAGACTCCTTCGTAGTTAGCGGTTTTTCGATACCTGCGAACGGAGTAATGCATCGTGCATGCCAAACCGATTGGCACTCGATTCAATGAATTAGTTATGGCGACAAGTTGCAAGCGTGTAGAAAGCACGCTCGGCCGTGTAAAAGTCTCCGAACAGCCAGCCCAAGTTTGGACGCACCGACGCGCTGCGCGCGAGTGCGATCCCAGTTAACCTGCTCGCGAAAGCTTTTCGTCGATGCTCGCGCGTAGCGTATCGTTCGGCATGCCTCCGCTTTCGGCACTGTCGGCGAATTGTTCGTGCGCCGGGTGAACGACGCCGGCGATCGCTACGCTCGCGAATCGGTCGTCCTGAACGATGTCGCAGCGAACGAGCTCACGCATGTACCACGGGCTCGCCAACGCGCTTGGCCTATCGGTTGCGCCGATACGCTGGCGGAAGCGTTCGGCGGCCAGAGCGCGCGCCTCGAATGCGTCATGGGCTCGCACCCAGGTATCGCCTTGATAAGTGCTGAAGCGCCATAGCTCGGAGCTTTTTTCGGCAGGCGTGAGCCGCCATGTCAGAAGTGCAGGTTCCATCCAATCTCCCCGGGTGCCTGGGAGGAAAACTCGCACACGAGCCAGGCGCTCGCGTTGAATTTTATCATCGTTCTTTTGTGCAGGATCACACATCGCTGAGCGGCAGAACATTTAGTTGTAGGCGACGCAGCGGCCTAGCGATCCCGGCTCAAACGTCTGCTTGCTGTCTTCCGATCGCCGCAGAAGATTCGAGTATCGCCGCGAATACCAGGCTGAACAAGGCGCCCACGCCGACCGTAGTGCCGATCGCTTTGAGCACCGGCGCGTGGGCAAGCGCGAGCAGGCCGAAGCCGATAATCGTCGCGACGTTGCACAGCGCGAGGGAGGTCAAAGTCCGCTCGATATCGCCACGCGCAAGGGTTTCCCGCTCGAAGAACAAGCTATAGTTGGAACCCACGCCGACCACCAGCAACAGACCCACAAGGTGGAACATGGTGAGCCGGCCGCCGCCGAGCGTGAGCAGCGCGCAGGTTGCGACGACGGCTCCCGCCAGAGGCGCAAGCACATCGGCAACGCGACGCATAGAGCGCAAGGCGATCAACAACAGCAGTCCAATACAACCGGCCCCTGCCGCGGCAAACAGCAAAGCCTGCCCGCGATAGCCGCGATACAGCGCGTCGGCTTCCTGTTTGAGGTTGAGCAAGTGGACGCCTGCGAAGCCGCGCAGTGCCTGCACGACGTGTTCGGGATTCTGCACGCCCTGCAAGGGCAGCAGCGCAACCCAGTTGCCGCGTTGCTGCATAAGGAGCGAGTCGAATTTCAATGCGAGTCCGGTGCCTTCCAGATCGTTGCGCGACAGCAGATGAGCATGCCGCGCGGTCTCGATATCTGCTAGGAACGGTTCGAACAAGTTGTTTTGGAACTCGAGCCCGCGCAGTGCCTGCGTCAACGCATGACGCAAACTCGTGTCGGATGGCAACGCTCTCTGGCGCTCTAGCTGCGTCTTATCGCTAGGTAGGACCCGCGCAGGCGATTCATAGCCACGCAATTCTCCCGACTGCTGCAATCCGCTCAAAACTGCGCCGATCCGCTCCGTTGCTTCGAGCACGCTCTGCTGCGATGGTCCCGGCACCACCAGTAACTGCCCGACGTCGGGCGCGCCCAGCTCTTTGCGCAAGGTCTCGTCCAAGCGCTTGGCCTTCTCCGGGACCGGGCTCAACGTCTCGAGCCGATCGTCCCACAACGCGGAACGATTGATTGCGAGCCAGACGAGCGACGCGGCGAGGAGCGCGATCAGCGGCCAACGCAGGCTGTGCGCTTTGCCGGCGAGCTTGACCAGGCGCGGACCGAGCATGGCGACCGGTGTGGCGCTAAGACCTGCGGGCGCCAGCTCGGGCAGGACATAACGGGTGACTGCGAACGCGACGACGAGCCCGACGATAGAAAACAAGCCAAGCTGCGCGAGGCCGGTGAAGTCGGACAATAGCAATACGGCGAATCCGACTACCGAAGTCATCACGCCCAACCGCAGGGTCGGCCAGATCCGCGCAGCGCTTCGCTGCGAGGATGCGCCCAGCACATTAGTGAACAGATAAATCGCGTAATCGACGCCCTCGCCCAGCAGCGTCGCCCCGAACCCCAGCGTAATGCCGTGAACCGATCCGAACCCGATCTCGACCGCAACGATCCCGGCAAGCGCGCCGGTGACAACCGGCAACAAAATCAACCCGAGAATGCGGGGCGATCGATACACGGCCAGCAGCAATCCCGACACGAGCACCACTGCCCAGGTAGAGATGCGCGAGACGTCGCTCTTGATCGCTTCGCGCGAGGCCACTGCGAACACGCCTGGCCCGGTGATCGCGAGCATCGCCTGGGTGGCATGCTGCGCGTGCGCGCTATGCGCGAATGCAGCGCGTATCTGTGCAATCGCGCGCTCCTGCGCATCGATATCGAAGCCTGCCGCTCGAGTTTGCAGCACCAGCAATGCACGTTTGCCATCCGCGCTGAACCACACGCCGTGCTGTTTTTGCGGGCCGCCCGCCGGCTGCAGCTCGTCGAGGAGTGTCAGCAATTCGCCGGTGGGATCATTGGGTAGGATGCGATTGACCAGAGTGCCCAGTGCCGAGCCGAGCAACTCCAGATCGTTCTCCAGTGCCTCATGCAAACCCGCAACGGAAAAACGCTCCGGCGTCACGCTCGGGCTCAACAGATACCGATTGCGCAGCAGAAATGCGCCGTCGGCCGTAAGCCGATCGTCCGCTCCATTGTTTGCGTAGGTGAACGCCGGGTCGAGCGAGAGACGTCTAGCGAGATCTTCGCTAAGCAAGGCTAATGTTTCTGCCGGTGCACCGTCGATGCCGGCCAGCAGCAGCCGCGACACCGCACCTTCGCGCAGCTGATCGACCAGCAATTGTTGCGCAGGCGTCGGCGAGCGCGGCAGGAACGCGCTCATGTCCGCGGTGTAATGCGCGCGCGACGCACCCCAGCCGCATGCGGCCAGAAATATAATCCAGATGAGAACCGCGGGCCGCGCCCAGGGCGTCACGCAGGATCCTCGACGATCGTCATCACTGAGCGATCGCCTTTCGCCTCCCGCACTTCAACCGTATCGACCTTGCCCGATCCACCGCCGATCTGGATCGCCGTAATCAGCGCATTCATCTTAGGATCCTTCGGCGTGAGCGACAGTTGCCAACGCTGTGCATCGCCGGTGAGCGCTACCGTGTAGAACGCCTGCAGCTGCGCGAGGTCGCCCTTCAAGGTCGAGCGGATGCTCTCGACGAACGCCCATAAGACCGGATAGTCCTGCAGTCGCAATACACGCTCGCGACCTTTTCGCTCCAACGTGAGCACATCTTGATCGACGGTCATCGACTCGGGTTTGGGCTTCAGCGTACGTTTGACCAGCCGCCCGGGCGATTCGTAAACAAGGGTTCCACTCAGCTCGAGCGGCGTCTTCAGCACCTTCATGTATTTGCGCTCGACGAAGTGCGCATTGGATCGCTGCACGCGGCCGAGTTGCGTCATCAACTGTTCCAAACCCCAGCCATCTGCGTTCTGCGCGTCGGCACAGGTCGTTGCGAATGCGCTGACCAGCAAAGACAGCAACACCGCCAGTTTGAGCCGCCGCGTCAACCTATCCAGCATGCGCGCCACCATCCCAGAAATCGTAGAAGTTGAACCAGTTGTACGGCGCCGCGCGGCAGTGATGCTCCAGCCGCTCGACATACCGCTCCAAGGCTTCGCGGATACGACCGTCGCGATTTGCGCGATCTACCGTCGCTGGATCGAACAGCGTCTCGAAGTGAAGATCATAGCGGTTGCCGCCGCGATAGACACCGAGCATCAAAATGACCGGCCGCTTGAGCATCAATCCGAGACGAAACGGCGCAGTCGGAAACGACGCTTCTTCTCCGAGAAACGACACTTTCATTTGTGCTTCTAAGCTCAATGCGCGATCGCCGAGAATGCCGATCCATTTGCTTTGCTCGAGCTTCTCGTGCACTTTGAGCATCGAATCGAAGCGGCC
>JBDTMS010000375.1:0-4817 GCA_039934195.1 Betaproteobacteria bacterium | reverse complement strand
ATCCCACGGTATCTTTGCCGCTCTTGTGCCAGCGAAAGCCCGCCACTACGCATTCTGCAGTGCGCGAATGCTTCACTTTGATCATCGTGCGCTTGCCGGGTTGATACGTGCCGTCAGCCGGCTTCGCCACCACGCCATCGAGGCCGGCGCCCTCGAACCGCGACAGCCATTCGGCCGCGACGTCGCGATCGCGCGTCATCGGTGTGAGATAAATCGGCGGGCCGCTGTCCGCCAGCAAGCGCTCGAGCAATTCGCGGCGCTCGTTTTGCGGTGACGACATCACGTCGCGCCCGCCGACCGCCAGCAGATCGAAGGCGACGAACGACGCCGGAATTTCTTTCGACAGCTTGGCGATGCGCGAAGCCGCGGGATGCAGACGAAGCTGCAGCGTATCGAAGTCGAGGCCGTTCGCCGACGCGATCACGATCTCGCCGTCGAGCACGCAACCGCTCGGCAGCTTGTCGAGCAACAACTCGTGCAGCTCCGGAAAGTAGCGATCGAGCGGCCGCATATCGCGGCTCTGGATGTAGACGTCGTCGCCGCCGCGAAACACGATGGCGCGAAAGCCGTCCCACTTCGGCTCGAATAGCAAACCGTCGGCAGGCGGCAGCGCTTCGGCGAGCTTTGCGAGCATCGGCTCGATCGGAGGGGTGATTGCAAACGTGCCGTTAGCGAATTCGGGCGTGGCGGTCGCGCTACGGGCGCTGGGTGCTTCGGACGTTGGTTTGCGCGTGACCATTCTGGTCACTTTACCCGCTTACAACGCATGAATGTGGCCACGCCGCGCTCCACGACCAGTCGGGAGCTGCTGTGCTGCGATGGAAAGCTTCGCACCGTGGATTTAGATTCGAACCGCACACACCCTTTAGCGAGTACGAACGGCGAGAATAATTAGGAGGCGTTGGAATGTTTGCGCGTGAACCAGGAAGTTTTCCTGGCTCGTCTCGCAGCGTTTCACTGGAAGCGAGCGCAATGCTCCGACTCTGCTAGGCGCCCTTCAGAATTACGTGCGCAATGCGCAGTATGGAAGACGTGCTCTACACGTCATCGTCGATGCAATCATGAACAATCTCAGCTATCTCATCCGATCTCCCACATGGCCACACACCGATCGCGCGTGCCACGAGCGCAGATTATCACAGCATTGTCATTGATTCGGGATGCATGACGCTTGCTATCGAACGCCACGTACAATCGAATCTGTTCGAGCATACAACCGCGCATCCGACGAATCGCAATCAGAACAGTTCGATCGGGGTTTCGAACGCGACGCGAGCGGTGCAACAGCTGATCAACGATTAGACGTCGCCGGCGCTCACTGCATTACCGCACTCAATTGAGTTCGGGGCTGCGAGATTTATGCGAGATAGCGCGGCCAGGGGAGCTTCACCTGTTGTGGATCAAGGGGTGTAGCGCGAGATATACGAAGGAAGAACAAAAATGACAATAATAATAAGAATAGTCCTCCTCGCAATCATGACCTTCGGCGTTCTGCTGTCGGCTAAGACGAATGCTCAGACTCTACCCGCGGCCCTTGCATGTCCGACCGGCTACTCGTACGAGAACGGCGTATGCATGCCGCCTTCCGCGGGTCAACCTTACGGTACGATATTCGGAGTCATGTATTCGACATGGCATTGTCCTCAGGCGGAAGGCAATGAATCCGCTACACCGATATCCGACATTGCGAAGATCCTCTCCGGCCAGCAAGCCTATGGACCCTACGGTTCCTGGTTCTGGAAGAGCGAACCGCTCGACGGATACTATTGCCTGTCGCGTCGAGATGATCTCTTGAGAAAGCATGCAATCGAGTTACGCGACGCTGGAATTCGCTTCGTCTACATCGATGCATCGAACCATCCCAGCGCCAACGGCAGCTTCGCGCCTTTGCCGACTCAGATGGTCATGGAGCCCATGAACGCGATGCTGCGTGTTTGGAGCGCCATTCCAGGGGCGCCTCGAATCGTTCCCTTCGTGCCCGTCCTCAACACTACCGACTCAATGATCGACTGGATGATGGCGAGGCTTGCGCAGTATCCGCAAATGCAATTGATGGAAGATGGCAAGCCGTTCTTCCTGTTGGCCGCGAACCCGGCGCTACCGATCGATCAAGTAAAACTGAACGCGCTATCGCAAAAGTATTCCTATCGAAAGATGTGGCACCACGCGACCCCCAATTTCACTGCGGACAGTTGGTCTTTCTCCAGCCTTTGCTCCAATCGTTATTTCAACTCGAACCAAGGCAGAGTCGCGTGCAATCAGCCGATCACCCAGAACAACGGTCCCGAGCATGTATCCATCTCACCGGCAACGAACGCGTTCATATTCAGCGTCCCTAGTCAGGTAACGCCTCGATACAGCGGCCGAACGTTTACCCGTCAATTTGAAACTGCGTTCGACAATCCGAAAATGAAATACGCGACGATCTCGGATTGGAACTCCTGGATTGCCATTGGATTTTGCAAGAAGCCGGACGGCAGCCTTTCAACCAATCGGGCCGAATGTGCCGCCTCCGACTATCATTTCGTTGATACCTATACCGACGAGCTGTCCCGAGACATGGAGCCGACACGAAGTCAGGGCGACTACTACTATCGCTTGATGAAAGCCTGCATCGCCAAGTTCGAACGCGGTGAAGCTTGCAACGAGAATTCGGCGAACGAAGTTGCCGCGATGACGTTCGGAACGAGTCTAAACGACTCAGTGCAGCGGTCCTGCACGTATCCCAGCAGCACGAGTATTCCCGCATTACGTCTTGGGGAAGTGTTCGGTTACGTCGACGGCATCACGGTCCAGAACAATCGCGCGATTCTTTCGGGCTGGGCATGCATCGTCGGCTCCAACGCACCCACCGATTTGCATGTATACCTCGGCGGGCCTGCCGGCAAGGGTGTCTTCAAGGCAGCGCTCAGCACTACACTAGCTGCGGAAGCCGGCGTTCACGGAGCCTGCGAGAACGCCTCTTCCGTGCCGAACCGATTCGCCATCGACGTCACTGCTTGGATGAATGCGAACCCGGGCCAATCTATTTACGTCCACGCGCTCAACCCTCGCACTCAAGCCAATTATTATCTCAATCAGTCCGGTCATTGTTCGGTGCCGTGGCCTGAATCCGTGCAAGCGCAAACCGGCTCATGCGGGATTACGCAGAACGCTTGCCCCAACTATCCTTCGAACGTGGGCACGTTCGAGGATGTTTGGGGAGAGCAGTTTCTCGGCGCCGCGGCCAACCCGGATGCATGCATGCGGCGTGCGACCGATTACTACAACTGGTGTGGGGGCGCGAGCAAGATGAACGGCCAAACTACAACGGCTAGTTTTTCTATCGGAGGAGCTCAAACGCAGAGGATAACCGTCGGCAACTCTTGCAAGATGACGCAAAACAGTTGTTCCAAGTATCCGTCGTACGTCGGTACTTTCGAGGATGTTTGGGGAGACCAGAACGTCGGCGCTTCATCAAATCCCAGCGCGTGCATGCAGCGTGCTTCGGACTACTACAACTGGTGTGGCGGAGCGGGTGCCATGAATGGGCAGACCATCACGGCGACGTTTTACACGGCAGGGGTTAAAACGCAAACTGTTACGGTCGGGGCGTCGAGTAGTTACAAGATGCGCAGCGCAGCGTCTAATGACGTCCTCTGGCCTGCAGCGCTGTCTATCGATTCGAATTCGGCGACGAGCTACACCAGCCAAGCTTTCCGCTCGGCCAGCAATACTCGCGGTACGTATTTAGCAGCATGGATCGACGGGCCTCAGCCTGTCTCGAAAGTGATCCTGACGGCAAGAATGCAGAATGGCGTCGCGCTTGGATTTGCCAACCAGTACGAGGTGTACCTGACTTCTCCGAATAACACGTCGTGGCAGCACATTGGAACCTTCCAGGCGAAAGCCAACGCGCAAGGTGTAGCGTCGATCCAATTGCCATCGAGTCGTTCCACCTACGGCGTACTGATTATTCCTAAGATCCTCGGCAAGGATGACTACGGAAACTATTATTTCCAGCTCGCAGAAATAAGCTTGGCGCGCTAACTATCGTCTCTTCGCGAACGTGAAGGCAAAAAGCCTCTGCAGCCGTATCGCGCACGCGCCAGGGCGGCATCCGGCTAGAACTTGACTTCACCTTTGTTAGAAAAGCACCCGTACTGAGGTGCTGACTGCGCGGATTGCCTTCGTCGAAAGCGCCGCGCAACTGTGCGCCGCGCTTTCCAAAAAGAGTACAGCGCCTAAATGTTACGGCGCGTAACCGCGCCGACTGCAATCAGGCCGATCGCAAGCATTGCGTAAATACCAGGCTCCGGCACCACGTTGGTCACATAGGTCGCCGACAAACCGTTCGCGTAGCCTTCCGTCACAACACCGACGCGAATGTCACCGTTTTGAATCGCATGCAGGAAGCTCAGGTAGTCAGGATGAACAGCGCCGGCGTTAATCATCTCCATTACGTCGCCCTGCTCATTCAGACCGTTTGCGACACCGCCGTTGCCGCCGTTGCCTGCGCCCACCGATCGCGCCGTCCAGTCGGCGTTGAAGGTAACGCCTGGACCGGTCAGCAATGTATCCGCGATCGAGCCGCCGCCATGAAACGAAAACTGAAACTCGGTTCCGGTGCCGGTACCCCTCATCGGATCGCTACCGATAATGGGGTGCAGAAACGTCAGATCGGAAATACCATCGAACGAAATCTGCGTGATCGAGGATTGCGACCCGCCGGGGTTGCCGATGTTATTGAAAAATTTGAAGTAAACGACGGGATCTTCGCCGTTTTTGTCGCCGATGACTTGCAGCACTAATTGGCCGCTCAAATTGGTTGCGCAGTC
>JBDTMS010000374.1:0-4851 GCA_039934195.1 Betaproteobacteria bacterium | reverse complement strand
GACATTCAAGATTCGGTCATTCTCCCCGATGTAGTTATTAACCGTCACGTCAAGCTGCGCCGCTGCATCGTCGATCGCGGTTCGATCCTCCCGGAAGGCTTCAGCGCCGGCTTCGACGCGAAGGAAGACCGCAAGCGTTTCCACGTCAGCGAGCGCGGCGTCACCTTGATCACACCGGAGATGCTCGGACAAAAAGTATTCGTCACGCGCTAACCGACACAGTGCGTCGCGCGCCATCGATACGGCGACGACGTAGTGTGCGCGTTTGCCGCGCCGGGTCCGCGTATCGCCAGCAAACTGCAAATCATGGAACCAACTACGAAGCCACCTCTGCGGCTGGTATTGCTGTGGCACATGCACCAGCCTGATTTTCGCGACTGCCTGAGCGGCGAGTTCGCCCAACCCTGGGTGTACCTGCACGCCATCAAGGATTACAGCGACATGGCGACGCATCTCGAAAATCACACCGGCGTGCATGCCGTGGTGAATCTGGTGCCGATCCTGCTGGACCAGCTCGAGGATTACGCAAATCAGTTCGCGGGCGGCGAGCTGCGCGATCCACTGTTGCGCTGGCTGGCGCGCGAAGATCTCGACGCGTTGCCGCAGGACGAGCGCGAGCTTCTGCTGACTCAATGTTTTCGCGCGTACCACGCGAAGATGATCGATCCGTACCCGCCCTATAAGCGACTGCGGGATTTGTATCAGGCGCTATTGGATCTCGACGCGCAGCCGGCGCGCTATCTTTCCGGCCAGTACCTGGCGGATCTCATCACCTGGTACCACCTGTCCTGGACCGGCGAGACGGTGCGCCGCAGTCATCCGTGGATTGCGCACCTGATGGCGCGCGGCGAGAATTTCTCGCACGCGGATCGAATGCAGGTGTTCGATCTCATCGGGACGGTGATCGCCGACATCGTTCCGCGCTATCGCAAGCTGGCGCAATCAGGCCGCATCGAGCTCTCCACTACGCCGCACTATCATCCGCTGGCGCCGCTGCTGCTGGACTTCGGCGCCGCGCGTGAGACGTTGCCGGAGGCGCCGCTGCCCAATGCCGATCACTATCCCGATGGCCGCGCGCGCGTGGCCTGGCATCTGCGAACCGCACAGGCCTCGCACAGCAAACGCTTCAGGGTGCCTGCCGCAGGGATGTGGCCGGCGGAGGGCGCGCTGTCGGGTCCATTCCTGCAATTGCAGGCGGAACATGACGTGGCCTGGACCGCCAGCGGCGAAGGCGTGCTCACCAACACGCTCAAGCGCGCTGGTGTCGCGGACAGCGGTCGCGAACGCATGTTGTATAGACCTTATTGCGCCGAGTTCGCCGATCGCCGGATCCATTGTTTTTTTCGCGACGATCTGCTGTCGGATCTGATCGGCTTCGAATACAAGGATTGGCACGGCAAGGCGGCGTCCGCGGACTTCGTTGCACGGCTCGAAGCGCTGCACGCGCGCGCCCCGCAGAATGAGTCGCCGGTAATCAGCGTTATTCTCGATGGCGAGAACGCGTGGGAGCACTATCCCTACAATGGGTTCTACTTTCTCGACGAGCTCTACGCTTCGCTCGAGACGCATCCGACGCTAAAGATGTCGACCTTCTCCGAGGTGTTAGCCGACCTCCAAGGCGGCGCTTGCGCTGCCGATTTTGTCCGCACGCTGCCGCCGGTTGTTGCCGGCAGCTGGGTACATGGGAATGTTTCGACTTGGATCGGCTCGCCCGAGAAGAATCGGGCTTGGGATTTACTGGTTGCGGCCAAGCGCAGCTACGACACCGCCGTGGCGGACACGCAGCTCAGCGACGACGAAAAGGCGGCTGCCGCCACGCAACTCGCGGTGTGCGAGGGTTCCGACTGGTTCTGGTGGTTCGGCGATTACAATCCAGCGGAATCGGTGGTCGTGTTCGACCTGGCGTTTCGCAACAACTTACGCAACTTGTATCGGCTGCTGCGCCTGCCTGTGCACGAGGCGCTGGCGGAACCAATCAGTCGCGGCGGCGGTCATCCTGCTCTGGGCGGTGCGATGCGGCGCGCCGCCTGAGTCCATCGACGTGCCCACACGGGTGCCCCTGAATTCCGCCGCGCAACAGATGTCATCAAGCAAAGTTATCATGGTGATCGCGCACCGCGACGCATCGCTTCGCCGCCACAGGCATTGAGCTCTAGATGACCAATCAAGTTTCGCTGCTGCTCGGCGTGCACGCACACCAGCCGGTCGGCAATTTTCCCGAAGTGCTCGACGACGCGCACGCACGCTGCTATCGACCGTTTCTGCACACGCTGTACCGCTATCCGCAATTTCGCTTCGCGGTGCATTACAGCGGCTGGCTGCTGGAATATTTGTTCCAAAAGTATCCGGCGGATATGCGATTGCTGCGCGAGATGGTCGAGCGCGGACAGGTGGAAGTATTCGGCGGCGGCGACATGGAACCCGTTCTCGCCACCATTCCGAGCCGCGATCGCATCGGCCAGGTCAACGCAATGTCCGACCGGCTTATGCGGCTCACGGGGCAGCGCCCGCGCGGTGCCTGGCTCACCGAACGGGTGTGGGAAGCGACACTGGTTCCGGGGCTGGCGGACGCGGGCATGCAGTACGTCACCGTCGACGACTACCATTTCATGTGCGCCGGGCACACGACCGATCAATTGACCGGCCACTTCACCACCGAAGAAGATGGCCGCGTGCTGGATTTGTTTCCGATCTCGGAAGCCCTGCGATATCGCATCCCGTTCGCTTCCGCTTCGGACACGGTAACGTTCATCGAGGGCAGCGCGCGCGAGGGCGGCAACTCCGCTGCGATCTATTTCGACGACATCGAAAAGTTCGGCATCTGGCCGGACACCTACGTCTGGGTCTACGAGAAGAAGTGGCTCGAACAGTTCATCGAAGGCGTGCTGGCCTCGCCGCTAATTCGCACCGAGCACTTCTCGAGCTATCGCGACGCACACGCCACCCGCGGCATCGTTTATCTGCCGACCACCTCTTACACCGAAATGAACGAGTGGACCTTGCCGCCCGCGCGCGCGGCGATCTATGCAACGCTGGTGAAGCAGGAGAAGGATCACGGCCGCTACGATCGCGACAAGGCGTTCGTGCGCGGGGGCATCTGGAAGAATTTTCTGACGCGCTATTCCGAAGCGAACTGGATGCACAAGCGCATGCTCGCGTTGTCGTCCCGGCTCGCATCGATTCCGCACGTCGATCGCACCGCCGAAATGGTCGAGCTGCTATATCAGGCGCAAGCCAACGATGCCTATTGGCACGGCTTGTTCGGTGGCCTATACCTGCCGCATCTGCGGCGCTCGGTATACAACTCGATCGTCGCGCTCGAGCAGCGCCTCGACGGATTGAACGCGCGCCCGGCGCTCGAGCGCGCCGACATCGACCTCGACGGCGTCGAAGAATTATTTCTGCAGAACGGTATCGTGCAGGCAGTCGTACGCGACGATGCGGACGCCAGCGTGATCGAGCTGGACGCGTATTCGCTCAAGCACAACTTCGGCGACACGCTGCGCAAGCGCGACGAACACTACTACGCCCGCTTGAGCCTGGGCGAGAGCTCGCACGCACAGGACGGCGGTATCGCCTCGGCACACGATCGCGTTCGCCTCAAGCACGCGATTTCGACGGCAGACATGGCCCCCGACGCGCGTCCCCGTGCGTTGTTCGTCGATGCCTGGAGCGGCGATCCTGCAAGTCCGGGCAGTGCGCCGCACTACGCGCCGTTTACCTCCACGCCCAGAACGACGGCGACGGCGCTCGATACCGTTCGGTTCATCGCACGGTTGCCGCAAGGCGCGCTGCACAAAGACATCCGCATCGATGATAATCGCGTGACGGTGCGCTACCGTGCGGACGCCGCGCTGAGCGGACGGTTCGAGACGCAGATCAATCTTGCGATGCCCAGCTGCGACGGTTCGCTTGGACGCTACGTTCTCGAGGGCCGCATTCCCGGCGGCTTCGGCCAGCCGCTGGAAGTCGAAGCACTGACAACGATTACCCTGGAGGACGGCGTACTCGGCGGCATGGTGCAAGTGCTGTGCAGTCCGCCCGCGCGCTTGTCGGCGCATCCGCACTTCACCGTATCGCAATCCGAGGACGGCTTCGAGAAAGTCATGCAGGCCGTCACGCTGAATTTGTCCTGGGCCATCGCCGACGAAACGAACGAGTGGGTCGTCGCGCTCGAAGTTCGCCGTCTGGCTCCCACGTCCCCCGCTAGCTGAGTCTGCGCCGAGTAAGGTGCTCAACCGAATCGCTGCTGCGGCTATGAGCGGGCGTAAGTAAATCGGGTGTTCCGCCCATGCTATGATCGCGCGCACTTAGCCGCCGGTTTCTAGCGACCACATCCTCCTAGCGAACCCCGGACGTCAAAAAACTCCAGCACATAAACATCGACGTTCTGCCATGGACAATCTTAAGCAACGAGACCCGGGTGCAAGCGCGCTCCTGACCGATCTGTATCAGCTCACCATGCTCCAGACATACTTCGAGCATGGCATGAACGGCACATCGGTGTTCGAGCTGTTCTTTCGCCGCCTGCCGCCCGGGCATCGCAACTTTTTTCTCGCCGCCGGCCTGGCGCAGGTGCTCGACTTTCTCGAAGGCTTGCAGTTCCGCGCCGATGAGCTCGAATGGCTCGCGCGCGAGAATCGCTTCACGCCGAAGTTTATCGATCAGCTCGCGCGCATGCGCTTCACCGGCGATGTGGACGCCGTGCCCGAAGGCACCGTGTTGTTCGCAAACGAGCCGATCGCGCGCATCGTCGCCCCCCTGCCCGAAGCACAGCTGGTCGAAACGCGATTGATGAATCTGCTGCACTTCCAAACCATGATCGCCAGCAAGGCTGCGCGTGCTGCGATT
>JBDTMS010000373.1:0-4853 GCA_039934195.1 Betaproteobacteria bacterium | reverse complement strand
GAAAGTCTCCCTTCTTAGCTCAGGCATTTTGTCCAACTTGACGTGAAGCGCGACAAGAGTCCGATCGACTCTACGGCGATGGCGGTACGGATATCGTCGACGGGAAGCTCGGCAACGACTACATGGAAGGTGGCACGGGGCTAGACATCTACACGTTTAACGGGAAGCGAGAGTTACTAGGCGTTGTATCGTCGAACGACGGCAGCGATGTTATTCAAGACATCGATGGCAAAGGTGTGCTGAGATACCTATTTCAGGACGGCGTCTTTGCAAATCCGACCAGCACCGTAATCGCTGACGCGAGCGTACAGATCTCCAGCTCTAAATGGCAAAGCGTCGATGGAAAAGTTATCTACACGAAGATCATCGATCCGCAATCCGCCGCGACGAGTTTGCTCATCTCACTCCAAGGCGACGCCGGTGGAAGTATTACGCTTGAAAACTTCCGCGACGGCGACTTCGGCATCCATCTATGGGAAGCCCGCCAGAATCTGACCACGAATCTCAACGTCTTCGGCGATCGCGCTTTCCTAGACGCCGATCCGTCAACGCCGAAGATCGACAAGAAGACTGATGCGCTCGGCAATTACGTCATCACCAACGAAGTCGACGTAGGCGTCGACGACCTCCTGTTTGGCGATCGACCTGGAGCGGTTGTTGACCCGAACACGCCGGGGGAGAAGTTCGATGCCGGCGCGGGTAACGACAGTATTTATGCAGATCGTCCCAGAGGCCAAGCTGACAACGGGTTGGGAAATGCGGATTGGATCCTGGGTGGTTTAGGGCGGGATTGGATCGAAGCAGGTGCCGGCAATGATCTGATTGAAGCCGGTAGTGATGGCATCTTGAACGGCGAAATCGGTGGCGACGTGGTCGACGCTGGTGCGGGCGACGACGAGATCTATGCGCAAGAGAAGGTCGATCTTGCAAGCGCGATTCTTCAAGGCAACAACAACGCGCCGACGAATAGCAAAGGCGACTTCATCTCCGGCGGCGCGGGTAAGGATCGAATCATCGGCGGTGCGTCGAATGATGTTTTGCTCGGCGGCGGCGATCAGGATTTGATTCTCGGCGGGGCAGGCAATGACGACATTTGGGGCGATAGCGGATACATCGCACAGAGCTTTTCATGGACCGCGACGCGAACCATTACGACCACGTCAGACCTTCGGACTTACCACGATGAGCTCGAAGGCGTCGTTGCGGCTGACGATTCGCCCGGTGCGAGCGATACGGTTTATGGTGGCGCAGGTCAAGACTGGATCTTCGCGGGTGCAGGAGATGACTTTGTTGATGGTGGTGCAGACGACGATGTGTTGTTCGGCGAGGCGGGCTCAGACACCTTAATCGGCGGTGCGGGCAATGACGTCCTGAACGGAGACAACTACACAATCGTTTTGGGCGCCGACGAAGGTGCCGACTATCTCGATGGTGGCGCCGGCGATGATTATCTTCAAGGCGATGGCGGCGATGACGTTCTTGTCGGCGGATCCGGCAACGACACACTCGCCGGTGGCACAGGCAAAGACATTTACCTGTTCAACAAAGGCGATGGGATCGATACGATCATCGACACACCAGAGGATGCCAAGAGTGCAGACGCAAGCGTCCTGGTACTGGGTGAGGGTTTTTTCAGATTACAAGTTATCTTCCGCGTCGGAAGCCTATTGGTGGACCTTGGACCGAGCGACGCCTCGGATCCGAATTCATCGCGGGACATGATCCATTTTGAGAACTTCAATCCCCAAGACCCTTACTCTACTGTGGTGATCGGCGAGATTCGCTTCGCTGATGGTTCGAGCATGACCTACACCGACATCATGGCGCAGGGTTTCGATATCGACGGCACGCAGGGCAATGACGACGGCCACGATGGCGATCATGCAGCGCTTACCGGCACAGCGGTGACCGATCGTATCCGTGGTTTCGACGGCAATGACGTTCTCGCGGGCTGCGCCGGGGACGACATGTTGGATGGCGGCGCCGGGGACGACTTGTTGGACGGCGGCGATGGCGATGACATCCTGATCGGAGGCCCAGGCGCCGATCATCTGCAAGGCCGCGCCGGCGACGACACCTACCAAATCGACGCCGCAGACGAAGTGGTCGATGACGAGGGCGCGAACACCATCATCTTCGTCGACAACACTACTCTCGACGACATTTCAGTCGCCGAACTAAGCACGTCCGACGGCGCGTTCTACACCTTCTCGATCGGCACTCACGTCGTCTTCAGCCAGAAGACCAATGCGACTGCAAGAGGCGGGACGTGAGCGATGAGCGGGAGCTCGGTGCACAGGGAATTATTCACGCGGCACAAATGACTGCGCCAGTTTCGCTGAAATCTCAATTTCATTTTTCCGTGGCGTCTTTAGCACAAACATTTCTACCAAACTAAGCGCGTGAATCAACGTCAATCGTCGCCACGCCAGGCACTTGAGCTACCCCGAAGTAACCATTGCATGAAACGATTGACGCACCATCTGAAGTACTCCACCTTGGTCGCCGCTCAACGACGTTGATCGCGGCTGTCTCGCAGTTGAATCAGCGATCGCGCAACCAATCTAGGAAGTCGTACGGTGATGGAGTATCTGTCGTGGCCGGTGCAGGAGACGATGCAAGAGGCGGAGCGGGAGCGGTCAGCGGCTCTTCGTGCATGAATTATCTACGTGGCAAAGTTAGCGCACGGAATTTCAGAGGGAAAGCACGATGGGCTTAGTTCTAGTTCCTATTGCTGGTATGTATTTGCTGATTTCTACTGCGGTGGTGCTTGGTGCCATCGTCTATGCGCGCAACAGTGGGAAAAGTAAGCATCGCTGGGGATGGGGAGCCGCTATTGCAATGTACCTAGTCGTATTTTGGGACCATGTTCCCACCGTCGTTATGCATGAGTACCGCTGCAGTAAGGAATCAGGCTTCTGGATCTATAAAACGCTTCCACAATGGCAAGCAGAGAATCCGGGGTGTCCTAGAAACTCTAGTGGAAAACAAAGGCGCACCTTCTTTTCGCCAAGGTGGTATAGAAAATTTTACCGACACCTACCAGTTGAATCAGCGTATCCAAAAGGTAGTAAGAAAGAGGGGTCCATTTTGGGTTCACCTTTGGCGATGGGAGCAAGACATAGTGGATGGGAAAACGGGAGAAATACTAGGACGCTATGTCGACTTTTCCGCAGGAAATGGAAATGTCGGTGGACCACCGACATCCCTTCGCTCTTGGCTGCAAATTGATCATTGCAATCTCGAAACAGTTCATAGCGATCATCTATTTTATGTTTTCAAGAATTCATTTATAGGTAGAAAGCAAACACCATGAGCTTAGTTCTAATTGCCGTTGCCAGTCTTTATTTGCTGATCTCCACCGCGATAGTGGGCGGTGCGGTTGCTTTCGCCCGTAGACGTGGCCGGAGTCCGAACCGCTGGGGGTGGGGAGCTGCGTTGGGAATGTACTTGCTCGTGTTCTGGGACTACATACCAACGGTAGTCGTGCACAAATACTACTGCGAAACGCGGGCCGGTTCTTGGGTCTACAAGACGGTGGATCAATGGAGCTTGGAGAATCCTGGAGTCTTGGAAACACTCGTCAGCAATAAAGGGCACGTCCGAAAATCAGAGGGTGATGCAAACAATTACGTTCAGACGGCGTGGCTGAACCAACGGTTCATTTTTATCGGGAAACATCATGGCCCATTTTTCTTAAATCGGTGGCAGCTCGAGAAACAGATAGTTGATGGCAAAACCGGGGAGCTAATAGCCCAGGAGATAGACTTCTCCACTTCACAGGAGCGGCGCGAACCTGGATGGGCGGGATGGAAGTTCTGGTTGAACGCCAAAAAATGCAGCAGTTACTCACACATCGATCGTAACTCGGTATCAGCGATCGCAAAAGCAATAGAAGGAACGAGAGAATGAACGCGATTGAATATGTATTCCAGCAAGCCGAACTGGCCGAGGCAGCGTACGCGAATTTCATTGGCATCGACGGTACCGTGGTTACGGTCGAAAGCGATGAAATTAAGGCCCTCACAGATGAAGGCATGAGTGAATCACAAGCAACTTCCTTCGTTGATAAATGGCGTGTCGTAGATCAATCGCCTTCGCCCGCAGGCATATTTGGCAGTGGATTTTCCGCAACGCTCTTTGAGCGGCTAAATGCTAATCAAGAATCAACCGGCGAATATACATTGGCCATCGCGGGATCTGACTCACCTATCGATTTCGCGGCCGCCGATTTCAGTTTGGCATCCGGCGGGGTGGGTTACGATCAGCTAGAGGCGTTGATTAATTACGTGCTGCGCTTGCAAGCCGGAAGCACAGGCAGCGCTCACCAAGTTCAGTTTACGCGACTCGCTACCGCGCCCTCACTAACGACGACTTCGGTCAGTGGAGTTGGTCCAGGCGTCAACCCTGCGGAGTTAACGATAACCGGGCACAGCTTGGGCGGATTTCTGGCGCAGATGTACCAGCGGATTTTTGGAAGCGCTAGCGTCTACACATACAATGCGCTCGGTGTGGTTAGGCCAGACGCGCCAATATTCGCCCAATTGACAGGCCTTCTAGGCCTGCCCGCCGGCACGTTCAGTTCAGGGCTAGGCGTAAATCTCGTAGTCCCGGGCGAATCCGCACAGCTGGTTGGAACCGTTCAGGGCAAAGCACAAGTACCGATATTTTCCGAGAATATGATTGACGTTCCCCTAGATTCGCGCATAGGCGTAGGCCTACACATTGCGCCGCATTACATGAAACCCGTAACTGATGCTTTAGCACTTTACGAGTTGCTTGCTAGGCTGGGCGCAGGCACTAGTGGACTGTAACAGCTAATAATAGACTATAATGGTGTTCATGCCGAACGC
>JBDTMS010000372.1:0-4856 GCA_039934195.1 Betaproteobacteria bacterium | reverse complement strand
TCTTTTGAGCAAGCAATCGTGATCCGATTCGAGCACGTGAACAAATCGTACGGCGCGTATCAAGCGCTGATCGACATCGACGCGCAAGTGAACGCCGGCGAAGTTGTCGTGGTGTGCGGCCCATCGGGCTCCGGGAAATCAACGCTGATCCGCACGGTCAATCGGCTGGAGGAAATTCAATCCGGCAAGATTCTCGTCGAAGGCCATGACATTCATGCATCCAACTTCAATCTGAACACGCTGCGCCACGAAGTCGGCTTCGTGTTTCAGCAGTTCAATCTATTTCCGCATTTGACCGTGCTGCGAAACATCACGCTTGCGCCGGTCAAAGTACGCGGCACGAAAGATACTGAGGCGACCGAGCTTGGGATGAGTCTGCTGACCAGAGTCGGCTTGGCCGACAAAGCAGACGCGTATCCCGCGCAACTTTCCGGCGGTCAGCAGCAGCGCGTCGCCATCGCACGTGCACTCGCGATGCGCCCGCGCATCATGCTGTTCGACGAGCCCACCAGCGCGCTCGATCCCGAAATGGTCGGCGAAGTGCTGCTCGTCATTCGCGATCTGACAAAAGAAGGCCTGACGATGATGGTCGTGACTCACGAGATGGGCTTCGCCCGCGAAGTGGCCTCGCACGTGTGGTTCATGGATCAAGGCAGAATCCTGGAGCGCGCCGATCCGCAGAAGTTTTTCGCGAAGCCGGAACACGCAAGAGCGCAGCAGTTTTTGAAGCAAGTGCTCGATCCGCTGGGTTAGAGGAGGCTTTATCGAACGCGATCGCCGAGTGGGCGAGCGTTGCGCGCTCTGATAGCGTCATCGACGAGGCCGACGCGATCCGAACGGCAAGCGACAAGAGAATGAGTAGCTGAATTCATCAAACTGCCCAGGGACGCGGGCTAATTGCGCGATCTTGCGGCGAGGTGATCTTGCCTTTCGCCAGGATTGGAATTTCGATTCCCGCGCTGCCTTTTAGCGTATGAGACGTGGTTTCGCCTGAAATACTAAAATCGATCCCAACTTCCTCGAGCGACTCAACGAGTCGTCTCGAATGTATCTTGACAGTCGCAGCGCTTCGCATAGAGCTTGCCGGCGATCAAATTCTTTAGCATAAGGTCGGCAGTCACATGGCCAGAGAGCTCTTGCCAACACCTCTGTCGCCGTAGAGCAGGGCATGCTGACCGGGGGTGTCGATTTGTTCGATGAGCTTTCTGACTAACGCTTCTCTACCGAAGAAGAGACTGACTGAGTGGATAGTTTGACGGGGCGTGAAGATATTGCGGACGCCAGACTTGATGATGCGCCGCTCGCGCCGCAAGCCGAATAGATCCGAAGCTGTCATAGCGGTCCAGGTGTGACGTTCGCGCCCGTTGCTAGTTGTATTTCTGTTGCCCGAGAAATTGGAATCGGGCCATGCTTGGGATATTGCATTTAACTGGTACGAACGCTTGGTTTACCGCAAGGTTCACAGTGCAACATTCTTCCTAGCAGCTCTTATCAGTCCTCCTTGCCCGATCGAGAATCGTATGTCTTCGACTTCACCGACTGCGGGCGGACTATCTACGACAACCGTCCCAAGGACCCGGGATTGACGACGGGTCCGCCACGTCGCACGAGGTTGCTATCGCGGCTCAGCGACATCGGCGGGAGTGGAATCAAAGTGACACGGGCCCGGATCTCATCCTCTCGAATGAGCGGACCGGGATCTTCGTCGAGAGTACTGGAAGGTAGTGTGACTTCGCGCGCGCGAACAAATGCGACTTCGGACGTGGTGAACGAGACGGTGCCATCCCACACGGTCCCGCCCGGGATCAATTCGCTCCGGCCGTCTTCGCCGGGGCCGCTGTCGTCGCCAACAAGCTGCACCAATTCGCGGTATGCCTGCCCGGAGAAGCTATCTTCGCTAGTCGCCGTGACGGTATAGCCGACCTGAACAAGCGCCGAACCCGCATTTTCAAAGATCTGCAAGCGCACTTTACTGATTGAGGCCATGTTGAGCTCCTGCGTTGCCGTAAGGTGATTGGAAGCTCGAGGCAGGTCGAACGATTTCGCTTTCGTCGAGTTGGACTTGAGCGGAACTAAACGCTGCCGTAGCCATCGATGCTGGTTCTACACCATACCCTGCGGAAACTTACGGATCGGATACCGATCAGAGGTGGTTGGAATTATTTTGTGCGGACGTAGCGGCGGCAAGCGATCTTATAAACGCTTACCGAAGCCCGCCTGGGCGAGGCGAAGTCTGCGAAAAAGCTAGCCGGACAACGGCAATTGCTGATGACGTCCACTGGTCAGACGGAATTGGCGGGAGGCAGGGGCTGGCGTGGCGTGGGGCTTGCATGGGAGATCGCTGCGCACAGGTGGACCGTCTGAAAGCACACGCGGGTTCGCTAGCGGCAGACATCGTGGGCTTCGCCCGCATCGTAAACAACTCGTAGAAGCTAGATCCGCAATTGATTCGGTGGCATAAGACGACCGGGCGTCGCTGCGGTAACAAGGTATAAGGATAATGAAGAAGCTATTGGTTTTAGCGGTACTGTTGTTTTGCTCTGCATGCACGACCGCTGGCATAACGTACGTCAAGCGAAGTGAAGTGAAGACGTTCAAGGTTGGAGAGACAACCATCGAAGACGTTCTGAACAGATTGGGGCCGCCGACATATAGCGCCGCTACTGCGGCTGGACAGCGCACGCTGTCTTATGGATTCGCAAACGCGCAGGCGCGGCCCAGCATTCTCGATGCCGCTGCAGGCGCGGCTGCCAGCACCTCGGATCGTGCACCCAGTGCAGTAACGTTTGTCTTCGGCGCGGATCGGAAGCTGAAGAACTACAGCGCGTCTGGATCGTAGCGATTCCCGATCTCATCGCGGAAATGCACTCCGCTCGGTTTGCACGCGAGGCTGGTCGGCGTCGCCCCTACGCTTCGATTCCCGATATCGTAGTCGTTTCGGTTGACGTGAGGTGAAGGTGCGGCCCTGAGTTTGCTCACTAACGTTTAGCGAACCGGGGAAACCAAATGGCTCCGACACAACAGCGCGTGTTCACGGCGCGCTACGCCGGCCAAGCTGTGCCAAGAAGTATTGTCGGGGTCAGATCTATACTACTTAGACGTAGATGCGTTTGACGTAGTTGCGGCCTCGTCTTCGCGCGGTGCATGCCAGCCGCCGCCCAACGCCTGAATAAGGGCAATCGCGGCGGCTTGACGGTTGTACATCAGCTGCGAGAGCGTCTGGCGCGCGCTCAGCGCAGTCACCTGCGCGATGACCACGCTGGTGTAGGCCACCTGGCCCTGCAGGTATTGATTCACCGTCAACTGCTCGTTGCGATCGGCATCGGCCGATGCGGCGCGGCGCTGGACGTCCTGCTCGGCGAGCGAGCGGATGGTTGCGAGCTGGTCTTCGACCGACTGGAACGCATTCAGCACGGCTTGGCGATAGTTCGCGACCGTCTCGTCGCGTGCGGCCTGCGCGCCTTCGACCCTGGCCTTGATCGCACCAGCGTCGAACAACGTCTGGGCCGCCGACAAACCAAGCGACCAGATGTTGTTGGACGCCCGGAACAGGCTCGCCAGCGTTGCGCCTTCGCCGCCATAGAACGCCGACAACACGAAGCTCGGGAAATACGCCGTGCGCTGGATGCCGATCTGCGCATTTGCCGCTGCTACCGCGCGCTCGGCGGAGGCGACGTCCGGGCGACGCTGCAGCAGCTCCGACGACACGACGAGCGGCACGCCCGGTACCTTCGAGTTCCAGGGTGCAACCGGCACGCTGAGTTCGGCCGGCGCCTTGCCGACCAGTACCGCGATCGCGTGTTCGAACAATGCACGCTGGCCGACCGTTGCGATGAGGTTGGCTTGCGTCGTCTCGAGCTGAGTTTGCGCCTGCAGCACGTCGCTGAGCTGCGCGATCCCCACGTCATACTGGTTTTTCGTGATGCGCAGCGAGCGCTCGTACGCGCTCACGGCACTAGTGAGCAGCGCGATCTCGTTGTCTGCTTCTCGCAGCGCGAAATAATTCGTCGCCAGCAGCGCTTGCGCCGACAGGCGTGCTGCCGCGAGATTGGCGGCACTGGCCTGCGCGCTAGCCCGCGCGCTCGTCACGCTCAAACGTAATTGGCCCCAGATGTCGGGCTCCCAGCTCGCGCCCACGCCCAGTTGCATACTGGTGGCGCCGGATCGCGAGTGGCCGCCTGTGCGCGTCGCGCTGGCGTCGAGTGCCAGCGACGGAAACAATCCGGCGCGCTGCTGGCGCACCAGCGCCTGCGCTTGCGCATACGCGGCAACCGCTGCGGCGACATTCTGGTTGGACACTTCGACCTGCTCGACCAGCCCGGTCAGCGCCGGGTCACCGAACAATTCCCACCAGGGACCGCGCTCCAGCGTATCGGCGGGCGCTGCCGGAAACCACGTCGAATCGGCTTCCGGCGCCTCTTTGAAGAACGCGGGCGAAGCCGCGCTCGGACGCTGATAGGCCGGCCCGACCGTGCAAGCCGACAGCGTCGCGAGCATCGCGACTAACAACCATGTGGCCGGTCCGTGCGTGAAGGCTTGCTGTACGTTCATGTCGATTCCGGGAGCGGCGAGGCGTCGGCGCCGGCGTGGCTCAAGTGACGTTCGTCATCGCTGCGCCGGCGCAGCTTGTCGAGCAGCAGGTAGACGACCGGCGTCGTCAGCAACGTGAGCAACTGGCTTGCGATCAGGCCGCCGATGATCGCCACGCCGAGCGGCTGGCGCAGCTCGGCGCCCTCGCCGAAACCGATCGCCAGGGGCAGCGCACCCAGCGCGGCCGCCAGTGTCGTCATCAAAATCGGACGGAAGCGCAGCAGACAAGCTTCACGCACGGCATCGAGCGGGCTGAGCCCTCGCGC
>JBDTMS010000371.1:0-4862 GCA_039934195.1 Betaproteobacteria bacterium | reverse complement strand
GAAGAGCGGCAAGGTCAAGATCGACGTCAGCCATACGTATCCGCTCAAGGATGCAGCGCAGGCGCATCGCGATCTGGAAGCGCGCAAGACCACCGGATCGATCGTCCTGCTCCCCTGAAACAGCGCAATAGATCGTCTGAAAACCTCGCGCCGCGAGACCCGATTACTGCAACGAAAACGAGGACGCGACATGATCGAAGATCTGCAAGGCAAAGTAGTTCTCATCACCGGTAGCAGCACAGGGATCGGTGCCGCCGCGGCAATTGCATTTGCAGCCAACGGTGCGAAAGTCGGCGTGCACTACAACGCAAGCAAGGCGGAAGCGGAAAAAGTAGCGAGCGAGGTCGAGAAAGCCGGCGGCAAACCATTCCTGGTGCAGGGCGATGTAACCGATTCGGCCGCGTGCAGACAGATCGTCGACAAGACTGTGCACAGCCTGGGCCGCATCGACGTGTTGATCACCAACGCGGGCGGGCTGGTGCAGCGCGCGCCGGTGGAGGAGATTACCGATGAGTTATTCGACAAAGTAGTTTATTTGAACGTGCGCTCGGCACTGGCTTGCATCGGCGCCGCGGTTCCGCATTTTCGCAAACAAGGCGGCGGCAACATCATCAACGTGACGTCGATCGCGGCACGCCACGGCGGTGGCCCGGGCGCGGCGTTGTATGCCGGCTCGAAGGGATTCGTCAGCACCATGACGCGCGGCCTTGCGAAGGAACTGGTAAAGGACAGCATTCGCGTCAATGCAGTCTCGCCCGGTGTGATCTACACGCCGTTTCACGAGCGCTACAGCACGCCGCAGATGCTGGAATCGTTCAAGGCCAGCATTCCGATGAATCGCATCGGCACCGCAGATGAGTGTTCCGGCGCGTTTTTGTTTCTAGCCTCGGCGCAACTTAGCGGTTATGTCACCGGCCAGATCATCGAAGTCAACGGCGGCCAGTACATGCCTTGATGATGTTCGTCGGCGCGGATCCGCGCGATCCGCGATTGCGTCCGAGCGTCGGCGCTTCGAACCCAGTGAAAGTCGAACCCAGTGACAGTCGAACCCGGGGAGAGTCGAACGGTGGGAGAGTCGAACGGGGGGAGAGTCGAACGGGGGACCATGCGGTCCCCCGTTCGCATCATCAATGCACGACGATCTCGCGCCACGATTTGCGTTTGCCGGCGGCGCCGGTCTTCGGTATCGGGACGTTGACGACAGTCGTCGTCGCGTCCGATTGCCGCACCATGGCGACCACTTTTCCGGACGCCAGCTTCATCAGAACTACGCGGCTCGCCAGTGTGTCGCCGAGAAATCGCGCAACCGGAATCGATGGATCCGCCGGATTAGCGATATAGCCCCCGGTGGTGTAATCAAGGCCATAGGCCCAGCTGCGCCCACCGGGCAGGCAAGGGTCGCTGCCGTCGGGAATGTTCGTGGTGAACACGACCACGCCCTGCACGATCGATGAATTGGTGACGACCCGCTCTCCGGTTTCCGGCAGATCGACGAACCAGCCTTTCTTGGTCGCGAGATCGACCTTGTTGGCGCTCAACGTAGCGGTTTTCGCGGTGAGATCTTTCGTGATCGTCTGCTCTACCAGCGCAGCGCGCAGCGGCGAAATCAGCGGCACGTCGCTGAGATCGTCTTTCAGACCATATAGCGTCTGTACGCCGGATGCGGATGGGCTCGCCCCGGCGATGCCTGGGATATCGGTCAAGCCGAGATACCGGCCGGTGCCGAGATAGACCATGCGATAGTGATTGACGACCGCGAGCTCGGGCTCGGTGGTGATCGGCTGTGCGGCACCGGCCTTGTCGGTCAGCGCAGCGAGCTTGCGAATGCGCCAGCTCGCTATCGTCGGGCCGGATAGATCGAAGCGCCACAGATTGCCCTTCAGATCGCCGCCGTAGACGGCTTCGACCGTATTGTCTTTGTCGGCGTTGTTTACGTACGCACTGATGTACGCGAGGCCGCTCGGATCGGCGGCAGATCCGACGCCGGTGGCGAGATCTGCGATCACGCTGCCGTTTACCGGATTGAGCACGAACAAATGACCCTGGCCGTCGCCGCCGGTCTCCGTACCGTTATTGTAGCCGGAACTGCCTAGAACGACCCAACCCGCGGCGCGCGTCTTCGCGATGATCGGCCTGCCGAAGCTGTAGCCGACGTTGGCTGCGGTGGCCGCGGCGGTCGCGGTATTGGGAAATTCCCACATCACTTTGGTGGCCAACTGCGCTTCGGCGCTAACGGTCGGATTGGTCACATCGAGCGCGTAATAGCCGCGTCCGCCTTTACCTAACGCGCCCACTAGCAAGGTGCGCCAGACCGGCGATCCGGGCGCTGACAAATTGTTGCCGGCGGTGAAGCTTAAATCGATGTCGCCGAACACCGGCGTGCCGTCGACGTAGAACTTGTGCACAAAGGTATCTTTGCTTGCCAGGTTTGCCAGATTGGGAAACACGAGCTTAGGTATGTAGGCCCAGGTCTCAGCGCCGGTCAGTGCGTCGAACGCGTGCAGCATGCCGTCGTTCGCACCTTGATACACCATCTTGCGACGCGCGAGCACCGCAGCTTTGAAGTCGAGATAGCCGGCGTCGAGATAAGTCGTCCGCGGGGCGCCCACGAACACCGGTTCTGCATCGACGCTGTCGCCGAGCACCGCGATATTGTCCGGTATCGCCGCGGCGAATGGCGGACGCGGTCCGCGGCTGCGAAACTTCGTACCTTCTTTGCTGCGATCGCCGCGCAGGTAGTCGAGCACAGTCTGATCGTTGGTCAACGCCCCCTGTTGCACGGCGGTCAGCGACGACCATTGGAAGGCTTTGCCCGCGGCGCCGTCGTACGTCGCGATGATGCGCGGGGTGCTGACCGGATTGCGCGCCGAAAGTTGTTTCTGCGCTGACGGATTCCAGAGCGGCGTAGCTGACGGCTGACCTGTGTTCACGTCGATCAGGTAAGCATTCAAGTCGCCTGCCCAAGCGCCCGCGTTGTAACTTGACGCGTAAGTGAAGTTGTCGCCCGGCACCGGGTTCGCGTTGCTGATTGCAACCGCAGCGCCGGAGGCGCCCTTGGCGACCACATTGTTCACCACATCGAGGATCGCATTTCGCGTTTCCTCCGGCGAGTCGGCTTTGATCATCTGGCCGCGCCCGTTGATCGTGGCATGCCACAACTCGTCGATTGCTTTCGTGTTGTGTACGGCAAGCGTCGGATCGGAAGTGTTCCAGTTCGGCGGCGAGGTGTAGGGATCGGCGTTTTGCGCGGCGAACGCGGGAACCCCGAATATCTCGCCGTGCAAGCCGAGGATCAATCCATAAGTGTTGAGATGCGGGTTCGGATTCTTGTCGGCGTCGGGACTCAGATCGTTCGGGTTGATCGGCACGCGGCCGGGTTTCAAGTCCGGGCGCAGGTTGATGGTGTAGTACTTCATCGCCATGTCGGCCATCGTGTTGCTCCACTGGTCTTGATACGGAGCGGTAATCACGGCGCCGTCGGCGCTGAACTGCTTGTTGTACGGGAAGGTGCTGGATGGCGCAGCGCCATCGAAGTTGCCGTAGCCGGTCGGCCCACCGTCGGATGCGAAGCCGTCGGTAATTATGAATTGCGCATTGAACTGACAGGCGTCCGTAATCGGTCCGCCGGCCTTGCGTAGGAACTGCTGGCCGACGAAGTCGATCGTCTCGCGCGTGGGCGTGCCGCCGATGCCTTTGATCGAATACACCAGCCCCAATAGACGATGCTCATCGACATCGGGCGTCGGCTTGTCGAAGTCGTACATGGTGATGTCTTTCAAATCATTGAAGCGAACGTAGCCGCTGCGCAGGTTGCGCACGCCGTCGAACGCATTGCCGACCGCCGCGTTCAAGCTCAAATGACGCTTGCGATAGTATTGAAACCAGTTAGCGAAATTTTGCATCTCCTCAGCGTACGTACACGTCGCGCCGGCGCAGTCGTCGCGTGCCGCTGCTTTCGGCGGAAACACCGTGGCGGGTTTAATTTCTACCTTGATTAATTTGGCACCGTCGAAACCGTACGCATCGGGGCTCGCCAACGTGTTATCGACGCGGTAATAAGTCGCCGGGTAGTAGTCGATCTGCACGTCGACGTGATTGGCGACCGTCATGCTGATCGCGGGACCACTCACCGGCATGCCCTGCGCGAGACAGCTCGTCATGATGCTGTTGATGAGACATTGATTCCGGGTCGGGTCGGCGTTGAACCAGGGCAAGCAGGCTTTGTCGTCCTTGGATATGCACAGACGATACTTCGCGCCTGCCGGAACGATCATCCCGGGGAACATGCGGAACAGGAAATTGGGCGTCGGATTCATCGCCGTGTTGACGGTGAGATCCAACGTGCTGGTGCCGTACAGCGGATGGCTGCGCGCGGCTTTTATATTGGCGTTTGCCGGGCGGCATAAAAACGTCGTGCCGCTGCCGGCGGCGCTACCCGATACGCATTTGCCGCTGGCGTCGTTGTACGGCTTCCACGGGGTGTAATGGATCGCCGGGTTGTAATACTGTCTGTTGTAGGCAGCACTGCGCAGCGATGCGAACTGCGCGGTCGGCGCGACAGCGTAGTGGCGTTCGGGCTCATCGGGATACGAACGAGTGTCGCAATCGCCGCCGCAGTAGCCATTTGGGAACAGATAAATGTATTTCTTCCACGGCGCCGCTTCGATGCCGCCCCGGTTGTAGTTTGCCGTGCCGATGCCACCGAAGGGCTTCGCTACGAAATCGACGACGTCGTTGGCATTGCGCCCCTGAAACCGGCCATCGCCCAAGTGCCACCAGACCGCGCCGTCGCTGGTATCGAAACTCACTTCATCGTCAGTGCTGCCGGAATCGTCGATCGCGAGCACCAGGTTGGGATTGGG
>JBDTMS010000370.1:0-4863 GCA_039934195.1 Betaproteobacteria bacterium | reverse complement strand
GTGCCGAACGCGGTGCCGCTCATGCGCGCGTCGGAAATGCGCACCATGTCTTTCACGCCGGCCTGTGCAAGCTTGCGCGGAATCGGCAGATAACCGGCCTCCGGCATACCGGACGCGCTGCGTGGTCCGGCATTTTTCAAGACCAGGAAATCGTCGCGCGTAACATCGAGCTCCGGATCATCGATACGGCGCGACAAATCTTCCAGAGACTCGAAGACGACTGCACGGCCGATACGTTCGAACAAATCGGCGTCGGCCGCCGATCGCTTGAGAATCGCACCGCCCGGCGCCAGGTTTCCGAACAGCGCCACCAGACCGCCGACCGGCGAGATCGGGTCTTGCAGCGTGCGCACTACCTTGCGATCGACGAATCGCGGCGGTTCCTGCAGACGCTCACCAAGCGTTTGTCCGTTGACCGTCATGCAGTCGAGATGTAGCAACTCGCGCAACTCCCACAACACGGTGCGCAAGCCCCCGGCCGCGTGCAGATCTTGTAGGTAATGCTCGCCGGTCGGTTTCAAATTCAGCAGCACGGGCGTCTCGTCGGAGAGTCGATTGACGTGATCCAGCGCGATCGGAATCCCGCGCCGGCCGGCGATTGCCGTCAGATGCAGGATTGCGTTAGTCGAGCCGCCGATTGCGAGCAATACGCGCAGCGCGTTCTCCACGGATTGCGGGGTGATCACTTCACTCGGACGCGGACCACCGGATAGCGCCATTGCCATCGCACGCGCACCGCTCGCCTCAGCCATGCGCAGTCGATCGGCATGCACGGCCGGAATCGCGGCGCTGTCCGGCAGCGACATACCCAGCGCTTCGGCCAGACAGGCCATCGTGCTTGCTGTTCCCATCACGGCGCAGGTCCCCGCGGTGGTGGCAAGGTTGCCTTCAATCTCACCGATCTCGTTCTGCTCGATCGCGCCGGCACGATACTTTTGCCAGAACCGCCGGCAATCGGTGCAGGCGCCCAGCCGCTCGCCGTGAAACGGCAGCGCCAGCATCGGGCCGGTCACCAGTTGAAGCGCCGGCACGTCGGCCGATGCAGCGCCCATCAATTGCGCCGGCACGGTTTTGTCGCAACCGCCGATCAGCACACAGGCATCCATCGGCTGCGCGCGGACCATTTCTTCTACATCCATCGCCATCAGGTTGCGAAACATGAGGCTGGTGGGACTCAAAAACACCTCGCCCAGCGAGATGGTGGGAAAATCGACCGGCAGACCGCCTGCGGCGAGCACGCCGCGCTTCACCGCCTCGACCAGCTCTGGCATCGTGCGGTGGCAGTTGTTGAAGCCGCTGCCCGACTGCGCGATGCCGACGATCGGACGATCGAGCATAGCGAGCGAGTAGCCCATAGAGCGCGCGAAAGATCGGCGCAAATAGATCGCGAAGTCCGGGTCGCCGTAGTTGGTCAGGTTGCGGCGCAGGCCGTGCTGTTTTGGGTTTGCCATGGCGGGAACTGTATCTTAAGAAGTTGAAGAATTCAGAGCAACGCAAACGATGTTGAACTGCTCAGCGGCTCGTCGCCCATGCCCCACACGCGGTTCTTGCCGCGCACCGGTCCTGGTTCTCGCCGCGCTCGCCCAGCGGTATTCATTTGTTCCAATTGATCTCGCGCGCTGTCGCCGGGCCGATCAAGACATGCTCGAGATCGGCGGGCATTTGCGCATCGTTCATCGTAACCGGCACGCGCCCGCCCATGATCTCGGCGAACCTTTGCGGCAGCAGCGGCTGGCGATAGGGTTCGGCATAGCCATCCGGGAACAGGGGCTGATTGGTGGCTGGATCGTATTTGTCGGTGGCGCCCACGGTGTGCAGCATCTCGTGGGCGATAACTACGTTGTTCTGCTCTGCCTGATCGTCGGAGGCAAACGCATTTACCACACCGATGAGTCCCTTCTGCAATCCTAGCGAGTGTTCCACGCTGGTCACGTTATCGGGATTGTAGTAGAGCACGATCATCCACACATCGGGCTTGGGGCCGGTGTATTCCGCGTTCACCCAGGCCCAGTAGCGCATCTGCAGGCTCCACAAGATGATTTGTATCGGATTGCCACCGAACGGCGGGCGCGGCGGGATACGATAAATCTCGGGGGCAACCGACAGCTCGACCGGTGTGCTCAAACTCAAGTTGTAGCGGGCGCCTTGCTCCTGCATGAACACATCGATCGGCTTGAACGTATTCTGGTTCAAGCGTTGAATGTATTCAGCGGTGCCCGGACTGCTATCGCCATTGATCGGAAAAACGGTCACCCGCAACGGCCTCTCCCATGCCGTCGTGCTTAATTTGGTAAGCCAGGCGCCCCCGCCGACCACGACGAGGACGGTTAGCAGAATGATGATTCGAACTAAGCGGAACATTTTTTCCTAGGGGCTAGGGACTTGGGGCTAGGGGCTAGGAGCGTTCGCGCCGCGCGAGATGCAGGGAGCAGGATCGGCAAAATGCAACTATAAAATTCCCCTCGCAGGAATCACGGACGCATGCATGCGCCGTTGGCGGGTGCCCAAATAGCGGGACGACGAGAAACTCGAGCGAGCGATTCGATCACACCCGCTCGACGATGGTTGCGGTGGCCTGGCCGTGACCGATGCACATCACTTGCAATCCAAGCTGGCCATCGATTGCCCGCAACCCCGCCAGCATCTTCGCCATCAATGCGCCCCCGGTGGCGCCCAATGGATGGCCGTGTGCGATGGCGCCGCCCCAGGGGTTGACCTTCGTGAGATCGGCATTCATCTCCTGCGCCCAACTCAGCACCACACTTGCGAATGCTTCGTTGATTTCGATCCAGTCGAGATCGGCCATGGTGAGACCGGCTTTTTTCAGCGCGAGCTGCGTCGCCGGAATTACGCCGGTCAGTTGCATGGTCGGATCGGAGCCGACGACGACGCGTGCGCGAAAACGCGCAATCGGCGTGAAGCCATCGGCTCTCGCCACATCGGCGTTGGCGACCAACACAGCAGAGGCGCCATCGGAGAGCTGGCTCGAATTCGCCGCGGTGATAACGCCGCGATCCGGCGCACGAAACGCAGGCTTCAAGCTCGCCATTTTCTGCTCATCGATCACGCCGCGTACACCTTCGTCATGCGACAGCGTCATCGTTTTGGCATCGGCGCTGACGCCTTCGACCGGCAGGATCTCGCGGTTCAACCCCTGCTGCTGCGCGTAATGCGCCTTGCGGTGACTGTTGCGGGCGAACTCATCCAGGCTTTGCCGCGACAAATGCCAATGCTCCGCGACGCGCTCCGCGCTTTCGCCTTGATGAATCAGATCGTGATGCTCGAATAGCGCCGGATTGAGGATTTCGAAACCGTTGATGCCTTCGCGTCCCAGACTGATGTCGAGAAACATCGGCACGCGCGTCATGCTTTCCACCCCGGACGCGATGACGTAGTTCATGTCGCCGGCTGCGATAGCCTGCGCGGCAAAATGTACGGCCTGCTGGCTCGACCCGCACATGCGGTTGAGCGACACGCCGGGAATCTTCACCGGAAAACCTGCGAGCAACACTGCCAGCCGGGCAGGATTCGCCGCTTGCTCGCCTGCGAGCGTGACGGTGCCGTCGATCACATCGTCGATGCACTCGGGGTCGATACCTGCGCGCTCGACCAGGCCCTGCAACGCGTGCGCCAGCAGCGCATCGGGACGCGCTTCGCGCAGCGCACCGCCGCGTTTGCCGAACGGCGTACGCAGCGCTTCGAGAATTACGGCTTCCGGCATTGCTCGACTCCCGCTTGCGACATCCCGATGCGCCGGATGTCAGATAACTGCACGCACAGATAATCGCACAGACCCGCCTCTTGCACGAAGCTCAGGTGGCGCCAGGCGAGAGCAGATTCGGACCCGCTGCGCCAGGGTCATCATCCGGACCACTACGCGACAGTCAATGGGCGGCAGCCATGACGCGGGTGGCTCCCCGACGATCATTGCCGGGCACCTACCCATTGAGCGCGCGCGCCGAGCATCGCCGCTCACGCCCTGCTCAGCTCGCGCGCGATGATATTGCGCTGAATCTCGCTGGTGCCTTCGTAGATCTGTAGGACCTTCGCATCGCGAAATAATTTCTCCAGCGGATATTCGGTGCTGTATCCCATGCCGCCGAAGATTTGCACCGCTTCGCCCGCCGCCCACATCGCATTGTCGGCGCTAAAGGTCTTGGCATAGGCGGCCTGCAACGTATTGCTGCGGCCCGAATCGTGCAGCCAGGCTGCCTGCTGCACGAGCAGGCGGCCGGCCTCCAGGCGCAACGCGATATCGGCGATCTTGTGACCGATCGCCTGATGCTCGATGATCGGGCGTCCCATCGTGTGCCGCGTCTTGGCGAACTCGAGCGATTCATCCAGACAGCGCTGCATCAGTCCGACGCCGAGCGCAGCAATCATCGGGCGCGAACGATCGAACACGCGCATCGCAATTAGAAATCCATCGCCTTCTGCGCCGATGCGCGCGCTCTCGGGGACCGCCACGTCCTGCATGAACACCTCTGCGGCGGGGCCTGCGCGCTGCCCCATCTTGCCGAGCGGCTTGCCGACGCTCAGCCCTGCGGTATTGCGTTCGATCAGAAAGGCACTGATGCCGCGATGGCGCGCGTCCGGGTCGGTCTTGGCGAAGATGACGAACATGTCCGCCAGCGGCGCATTCGAGATCCAGATTTTGCTGCCGTTCAAAACGTAGCGATCGCCGTGCTTCTCCGCGCGCGTTTTGATGGCGGCCACGTCGGAACCGGCGCTCGGCTCGGTCAGCGCGTATGCGCCGAATTGGCCTGCGAGCAGCCGGCTGAACACTTGCGTTTTTTGCTTGTGCGATCCGCTGACCTGGAACACATCGCCGAAAATAGTGTTGAGGCCGAATGCGCCGGCAAT
>JBDTMS010000369.1:0-4875 GCA_039934195.1 Betaproteobacteria bacterium | reverse complement strand
GTGCCGTTGCGCATGTGCCAGCGGACCGATGCGAAGTGTATCCGATAGCGCGTCGCATGAGCCGATCGGCGCCGGCCGAAACCGCTCGAGTATGCTCGGGTTCGGGGGCTGTTTTCCCACCTTCGGCCCCGTCCGTCGCGTTGACTACATACAGTGAACCGTGCACCATTGTGCGAACGATCTATCGGCACATAATTCAGCTCTGGTGAATCGCCATCAGCGCATCCGTCTTCTCCGTTCTTTTGCCGACATCTCAATGCTCGCGTTCGTTTTGCAACGGCTTGTTCAGGCAGTTATCGTGATGCTTGTCGTCGGGCTGCTCGCCTTCTCGCTATTCCGGTTTGTCGGCGACCCGGTGGTGTTCATGCTCGGTCAAGATGCGACGCCGGAAGACCGCACCCGAATGACGCACGACCTGGGGCTCGATCGCCCCTTCTATGTGCAGTACGCGGTCTTCATCACGCGCGCGGTGCGCGGCGAATTCGGGTTCTCGCTGCGGCAACTGCGTCCGGTCTCCAGACTCATAGTGGAACGGCTGCCGGCCACCCTCGAGCTGTCGTTCGTTGCAGCGCTGTTTGCGCTCGCCGCCGGTATACCGATGGGCGTGTACACGGCATTGCGGCGCGGCTCCCGGCTCGCGCAGGCGATGCTGGCGATATCGCTGATCGGCGTTTCGCTGCCGACATTTCTCATCGGCATTCTGTTGATATTGGTGTTCGCGGTGTACCTCGGCTGGCTGCCCTCGTTCGGTCGGGGCACCACGGTGGCGCTCGGCTGGTGGAGCACCGGACTGCTGACCGTATCCGGACTCAAGGCGTTGATACTGCCGGCCATCACCTTGGGTTTGTTCCAGATGACGTTGATCATGCGGCTGGTGCGCTCCGAGATGCTCGAGGTTCTGCGCACCGACTACATCAAGTTCGCGCGCGCTCGCGGTTTGAGCGATCGCGCGGTGAACTTCGGCCATGCGCTGAAGAACACGCTGGTGCCCGTGATCACCATCACCGGCCTGCAACTCGGCTCGATCATCGCATTCGCCATCATTACCGAGACGGTGTTTCAGTGGCCCGGTATGGGGCTGCTGTTCATCCAGTCGGTCACCTTCGCCGACGTCCCGGTGATGGCCGCGTACTTGTGCTTGATTGCACTTTTTTTCGTCGCCATCAATCTGGTCGTCGACCTGCTCTACTACGCAGTCGATCCGCGGCTGCGCTTCGATCGAACCGCAGCGGCGCATTGATTCTCGCCGTGCCGGTCGCGCGCAAACTTTTCAGGGGCCACGTCAATGGCTAGTCCAGTTCAGCACATCCGCGGTTATCACGAGTCGCTAACTGCGTTCCGGCGCGATCTGCATTCGCATCCAGAGCTTGCGTTTCAAGAGACGCGCACCGCAGAGCAGGTGGCGTCGCAGCTCACATCGTGGGGTATCGAAATCCATCGCGGCCTCGCCAAAACCGGCGTGGTCGGCATCATCCCCGGTCGCCGGCCCGGTGCCCGCGCAATCGGGCTACGTGCCGACATGGACTGTTTGCCGATGCATGAGATCGCCGAGCGCCCGCATCAGTCGCGCAACCCGGGTCGCATGCATGCGTGCGGACACGATGGCCACACAACTATGCTGCTCGGCGCTGCACGCTATCTCGCCGAGACGCGCGTGTTCGATGGCACCGTGTACGTAATTTTCCAGCCGGCCGAAGAGCACGGCGGCGGCGGCAACGTCATGCTGCAGGAGGGACTGTTCGAGAAATTCCCTGCGAACGAGGTCTACGCTCTGCATAACTGGCCTGGCTTGCCTGCCGGCCAGATCGCCGTGCGCGCAGGTCCGATCCTCGCCGCGACCGATGAGATCCGCATCGAGGTGCGCGGTCAAGGCGGTCATGCAGCGATGCCGCATCTCAGCGTCGATCCGGTAGTCATCGCCGCGCACATCATCACGGCGCTGCAAACCATTGCCAGCCGCAACGTGAGTCCGCTGGACGCGCTGGTGGTGAGCGTGTGCTCGATGGAAACCAGCCAGCTCGGCGCATTCAATGTTATCCCGGACGCGGTCAAGCTGATCGGCACGGTGCGTACCTTCCGACAGGAAACGCAAACTCTGGCAGAGCGGCGCATCGGCGAGATCGCCTCGTCGGTCGCGCAGGCGCTGGGCGGCAGCGCCGAGGCAACTTACATCCGCGGCTATCCGGCGACGGTAAACACGCCGCGCGAAGCCGACTTCGCAGCACGCGTGGGCGAGAGCATCTTCGGTGCGGCCAATGTCATCCGCGAATTCGATGCGACGATGGGCGGCGAAGACTTCTCCTACATGCTGCAGGCCCGCCCCGGTGCCTACGTGCTGCTCGGACAAGGCGGCGGACCGACGAATTGCTATCTGCACAACCCGAGCTACGATTTCAACGACGATGTGATTCCGCTGGGTGCAGGCTATCTGGCTGCATTAGCGGAAGCAGCGCTGCCGGTGGCGAGCTGATTGGAGACCGACATGCGACCTAACCTGTTTCGAAGCACGGGCGCCTGGTTGATTCTGGCGTGCGCAATATTCCTCGCCACGAACGCAATGGCAAAACCGTTTCGCTACGCCAATCAAGGCGACGTGTTGTCGATGGACCCGTATATGTTCAACGAATCGCTCCTGTTGAACTTCACCGGCAACATGTACGAGGCGCTGGTCGGCCGCGGAAAAACCCTGGCGCCGCAGCCCGAGCTCGCAACCGATTGGAAGCAGACCTCGCCGACGGTGTGGCGCTTCAACCTGCGCAAGAACGTAAAGTTCCACGACGGCACACCGTTCACCGCCGACGACGTGCTGTTCTCGCTCGAGCGCGCGCGGGGCGATGGCTCCGACGTCAAAATGTACGTCGGCGCGATCAAGAACATCAAGAAGATCGACGACTTCACGATCGACATCGTGACCAGCGAGCCGTTCCCGATCCTGCCGAGCATGGTGAGCACGTGGTACATCGTCTCCAAGGTCTGGTGCGAGAAAAACGGCGCGGTGCGACCGGTAGATGTGCGCAAAGGCACCGAGAATTTTGCCAGCGCGCACGCGAACGGCAGCGGTCCGTTCATGTTGAAGTCGCGCGAACCGGGTGTGCGCACGGTGCTGGTGCCCAATCCGACCTGGTGGGGAAAGCCGGAGCACAACGTGACCGAAGCGGTGTTTACCCCGATCGCAAACGCTGCGACTCGCGTCGCCGCGTTGATCTCCGGCGAGATCGACATGATGGAGCCGGTGCCGCTGCAGGATATCGCGCGCATCCAGTCCAGCGCAGATCTGAAGGTCATGCTGGGGATGGAAGCGCGCACGATTTTTCTCGGTATGGATCAGAAACGCGACGAGTTGCTGCTGTCGAACGTGAAAGGTAAAAATCCGTTCAAGGATAAGCGCGTGAGACAGGCGTTTTACCAGGCGATCGACATCGAGGCGATCAAGTCGCGCGTGATGCGCGGCACGTCGACGCCGACCGCACTGATGGTCGCGCCGGCGGTCACCGGGTTCCAGGCGAGTCTCAACAAGCGCCTGCCCTACGATCCCGCGCAATCGAAAAAGCTGCTGGCGGAAGCCGGCTACGCAAAAGGCTTCGAAGTCTCGCTCAACTGTCCGAACGATCGCTATGTAAACGACGGCGAAATTTGCCAGGCGGTGGCGGCTATGCTCGCCCGCATCGGCGTCAAGGTCGATGTCATCGCGGAGACCAAAGCGATTTTCTTCCCGAAGATTCTTCGTCGCGATACATCGTTCTACATGCTCGGCTGGACGCCGGCGAGCCTGGACAGCCACAACACGCTGTTCGGCGTAATGGCGACACCGGGAGACGGCGGTCAAGGTCAATACAATCTGGGCAGCTATTCGAACGCGCGCGTCGACGAGATCACGCGTCTGGTGGCCGCGGAGAACAATGTCTCCAAGCGCGATGCGTTGATCGCGGAGGCTTTCAAGATCCATGCCGATGAAATCGGCCACCTGCCGCTACATCAGCAGCCTCTGGTCTGGGGCATGAAGAAAAATATCGACCTGGTGCAACTCGCAAACAATTTCAACATGCTGCGCTGGGTGATGATCAAGTGAGGCTGCGCAGTTGGCTGACCTAGTTCCGCCCGAGGTCACCAGCGAGGCGGACGCTGCCGGGTTCGGTGCGCACGGCGCGCATCTGCCGGAGCACAACAGCGCCGCACGTTTCTGGGATTCCGATCTCGTCTACAGCTTTCGCCATTCGCCGGTCACCGTTGTCGCGGCGCTGTTGACCCTGATCTGCATCGGCGGCGCACTGTTCGCACCGTGGGTGGCGCCGCACGACCCGTTCGACCTCGCTTCGCTCAATCTCCTCGACTCGTTTTTACCGCCGGCCTGGACCGCGCAGGGCAATGCCTCGCACTTGCTCGGAACCGATAATCAGGGGCGCGACGTGCTCTCCGCGATCATCTACGGCGCGCGCATTTCGCTTGCGGTCGGCGCGGCTGCCGTCGTGTTCTCGATCCTGCTCGGCGTGAGTCTTGGGTTGCTATCCGGTTATCTCGGCGGACGCATCGACGCACTGATCATGCGCATTGCCGACGTGCAGTTGTCGTTTCCAGCGATCTTGATCGCGCTGCTCATCGACGGGATCGTGCACGTCGCCCTGCCGCGGGAGGCTTATGCCGACATCGCGCTGTACGTTCTCATCTTCGCGATAGGCATCTCGGGCTGGGTGCAGTACGCGCGCACCGTACGCGGCTCGGTGCTGGTGGAAAAGAACAAGGAATACATTCAAGCAGCACGCGTGATCGGCCGCCATCCGATCGCGATCATGCTGAGCCATCTGCTGCCTAACGTGATGGGCCCGGTTCTCGTGATCGCGACCATTCATATCGCTACGGCGATCATCACCGAGGCGA
>JBDTMS010000368.1:0-4876 GCA_039934195.1 Betaproteobacteria bacterium | reverse complement strand
GACCAGTCATTCGCTGAAGTGTTGCGATCTAATCAGCCAGCGTCTGTTTGATCGGCTACCGTTTAGGACCGGTGATGCTTGCGCGCATCTCACTTCCCGCGTCGGCGAACCTGTGCTCTCACGTTCGGCACAAGGCGGGCGTTGCATTGACCGCACGCCGCGCTGTCACTCGCCTTTCGGCGCCGGCTTGGACAAATACTCTTTCGACTGTGCCGCGTTTTTGATCGGCGTGACCTTGTCAGGATCGATTCGAATCATGAGATAGTCGATGTGGTCCTCGATCCTGGTAAACCAATGGCCTGTGCCCGCGGGGATCACCACCACGTCGCCGGCCTTGAGCTCATAGGCCACGCCGTTGCGAACTTCCGAACCATTGTTGCCCGGCCCATTGAGCTCGACGACGGTACGCATCGTCGGCGGCCGCCGTTGGCGGTTCGCGATGTCCGGCCCCAGCACCAGAGTGCCTGCGCCTGAAATGATGTGGTACACCTCGCTCACCTGATCGTGTTCGGCGACTGAATTCGGTGAAGGCCCGTCTAGTTTTCCGCGGTGAACGATGCCAATGCCGATATGCGCCTTGCCGATGTCTATGTCCCGGACTTGCTGATCCACGAGTTTTTCTGCGATCGCTTTCCTGATATAGCTTTCCAGCTCGGACGTCGGGATGTACGTTCCGGGACACATCGCGCAGGTCGGTTGTGGATCGGTTGGATTTATCTGTGCGCTGGCAGCCGCCGCACTGGAAACGAAGACCGCAACAGCAAGTCTCAAAGTGACACTGGTTATCATGCGAACCTCGTGTGTTAGGGGGCGGTAATCTTCTTGCGATCAGCAATGACGCCCCATGAGTCGATGACGGCGTAGACACTTCTGCGGCTGATTGCTCGATCTGCTCGTCGCTTGATCAGGCTTTGGCAATCCGCAGTCGCTGCTCGTCGCGCATTTCGCTGCGTATTTGACTGTGACGCTCGGTCGTTCATCACCCCGGACAGCACGATCTCCTCGTGGTGTAGGCTATCGCAATGAATCATCCGCTGCAGTGCCGATGCGGCACGGTCAAAGGCTACGTCAGTCCTCCCGACATGGCGCAGCGCGCCGTGTGCTATTGCAACGACTGTCAGGCGTTCGCGCATTTTCTCAAACGTTCGCAGGCCGTGCTCGACGAGCTCGGTGGCACCGAGATCGTTGCCACACTTCCCAAGCACGTTCACTTCACGCAGGGGATAGACGCTCTCGCTTGCATGTCGCTGTCCGGCCGTGGCCTGCTGCGGTGGTATGCCGCTTGTTGCGACACGCCGATCGGCAACACGCCGCGTGACCGCAAGACCTCGTACGTCGGGTTGGTGCATAGCTGCTTGACCAGCAACCAGCCGTCTTTGGACGATTCGTTCGGCCCGCTGCGGATGGTGCTGAAAACGAAGTCCGCGACGGGTGAGGTGATCCCCACACCGTATCGCAGTTTCGTAGCCATCTTGAAGATCATGAAGGCAGTGATCGGTGCTCGGCTCGCCGGCGCGTACAAAACGAATTCGTTCTTCGTCGAGCCTTCCGGCGATCCGATCGAGCAGCCACGCGTCTTGACCAAGGCGGAACGCGCACGGCTCACGCGCGCTGATTGATCGCTCCGCCGAGCTGACGCCCGACCGAACCGCTGCGAAGCACGTGGATTCCGACGACTCGCGCACCCTTGTGACCGCATGCACGTCTAGGGCCGAATCGTCTTTCACTAGCGTTCGATTACAACGAGGAGCATTTTGATGAGCAAGTTCGCAGTCGTGGCGACTTACGAAATTGCGCCGGAACAGATCGACGCTTTTCTGCCGCTGCTCGTTGCGCACCGAGACCGCTGTCTCGAAGAGGAGCCCGGTACGCTTCGCTTCGACGTCCTCCAACCCGAGAACAATCTCATGTTGTACGAAGTGTATGTGGACGAAGCGGCGTTCGAAGCGCATCGAAACGGCGCTTCCATGGTCCGATTTCGCGCGGAAGCTGCGGACGTGAAACGAGAGCTCAAGTTCATCAAATGCGCGCTGCTGGATTAGCAGCGACGCATCTCCGGCGATCGCTGAACTTGCACGCCGCGCGATGCCGGATGCCGCAGACCTCAGCGCACAGCAGTGACTGCCTTATGATTTCCGTCGAGGTCGAGCTCTGCGTCTCTGTCGAGCAGCCCGGTTGGTTGCACTTGCGCGCTGCTCTTTGGCCGGATGATTCCGAGACTGAGCATCTGGCCGAGATGACCGGCTTCCTCACGCAACCTGAGCGCTTCGTTCAGTTCGTTGCATACGCCAAAAGATGCGAACCAGTCGGTTTCGTCGAAGCATCCGTGCGCAACGACTACGTCAATGGCACCAGTAGCTCGCTCGTTGCGTTCGTCGAAGGCCTGTATGTCGTGCCCGCCCATCGGCGTCGCGGTGTGGCGCGCAGTTTGATCGCCGCCGCCTCTGCATGGGCGTTGTCGCGCGGCTACCTGGAGCTCGCGTCGGATGCCGAGCTCCAGAACGATGTTAGGCGCAGCGTGCACAGGTCGCTCGGTTTCGCGGAGACCGAGCGCGTCGTGTATTTCCGCAAGGCGCTGGGAGCGAAATGATCTGCCGCCGATTCACCGCACAGAGCGATACCGGCCGTCGGCCCGCAACTGCCGCTCAAGTCCAAGGTCATATCAACCACAGCGTCGGTTCCGCAGAAGCGGACCCTGGCAGCGGTACGATTCCAAACGCAGCAACCTGGAGGAAGTCGTGTCGATTAAAAATGCATTGGCGAGTGTCGCCGTCAAGGACGTGAATTCGGCGGCCAAGTGGTATGAAAAGATTGTCGGCCGCCCTGCGTCCCGGCCAATGCCCGAGGTAGCTGAATGGCAGTTCGAAACAGGCGGAGGGCTGCGGGTATATCAGCTCCCCGAGCGAGCGGGCTCGTTGCACGCTGGTGATAACCGATATGGAAGCGCAGATCGCACAACTTGAAAAACTGAACATCGACACGAGTCGAAGAACAGCGAGCGACAGCGTGAAAACCGTGATGATCACCGACCCGGACGACAATCACATTGCGTTTGCCGAAGCGACCGATCCGAATCTGGCTAAGTGACTATAATCTTCGACGCCATCACCGAAACGCCGAGGTCGAACGTCTCCTTGCCTATTTCTCACGAGCGCCGCTAATGCGAGTTCTGTCGAACCTGTTTGCCGCGGTTGCACCACTGCTGATTACACTGCTTTTAACGTGGTTGGTGATAGAAGATTATCTCAGCATGGGCGGTGGCGAGAAGGAAGATCATCGCTGTCCCATTATTATTTTGGTCGCTAATCTACCTTTTCTGCTATGCGACACTCTGGTCGCGTCGGTCGGCAATTCGTCGTGCAATTGCCGTGTCCGCAGGTCTCGCTACGGGAATGCTCGCGGTTGCGTCCATCGTCCTGCTGGGCTTCGCATGGCGCGGGCTCTAGTGATCTCCGCAAGACCCGCTCGGTTGACCAGACCGCATTCGATGTGGCGGCCCCGAGGCGGCGCGAGCAAACGTGATGAAGTAGCGTCCTTCCCAAACAAGGCGAGCGATTGCGCTGCAACTCACGTGAGACGGTGCTGTGATCGCGATTGAGAAGACGTGCAATCTCGCGCACACCGAACTCAGCGAGGTGCAAGGGTAGATCGCAAAGCGCTCGTAGAGCCTAGCTGTCGATAGGACATGGCGGGATACTCCCGGCAGGTGCGTTGGTCGCACTTCTCACGCTACCAGGCACCCGCCGTGTCCTACCTTCCCTCAAGTGGTGCGGTTGCTAAATTGAATACACCCTATCCCGCCTCGGTGCGCGACGACCTGTCTATGGGGAAGGTACGAATACGACATCGACCCAATAGTTGCTCGCCTGAAAGCCGGTGCTTGGAAAGACGCTTGAAGCAGCATAGCGATAAAGGCCGTTAGGACTTTGAGTTGTATTCGCAGGAGCGTGCAGCGGTCCCCTATCGACGCCTTGCACGAAGTACCCCGTATCGTCCGAGTAATGGCCGCCATTTGCGTGATACGAGGCGACGTAGGTGACGCCTGCAGTAATGGCGATAGGCGTTTGGAAGCTCATCTGTTGCCAGCCGGAAGCCGTTTCGCTGGTAAACGTTGCCTGTCCGAGTAACGTGCCGCTGCTGTCCCAGACGCTCGCAACGTGAGTACCGATATTCGTGGTCGATTTAAAGAAACGAAGTCCGGTGATGGTGCCGTTGCTGTCCGCGCGGAATTTAACCCCGAGCTCGATCGAGCGTACATCCGCGTCCGCTACTACTGTCGGCGTCGCCGTCGCGGGAAACAGCGAGCATGGACATGTGGCGCCGGCAGCTGCGGTAGTGAACGACCAGCTTACCGTGCTCATCTGATTTTGTGCGGCGTCTTTCGCACCTGCAACAGTAGCTGTGTAGGTCGTTGCTGCTGACAGCGCTGCGCTGGGCGTAAGCGTGGCTACAAATGTACCGCTGTTATAGGACATGCTCGCCGGGATAGCGGTCGCGCCGGCTTTCAGTGTGAAGTTGATTGTGCCCGCCTGGACCGATTCGCTGAATGTGGCACTGATGACACTGTTTGTCGCCACAGTCGTATTCGGCGCAGGGGTGCGCGCGACAACCGTGGGCGCCGTGTTGTCGACGCTGCCACCGGTCGTCGTGAAGACGACATCGACCCAGTAATTGGTGGAACTGAAAGTCTTGGTAGGGAACGTCGGTGCGGCGTTGTAGATATACACGCCATTAGCCCCGTCTTCGCCATTTTTGAGAGCGCGCAATGGTCCATTGGTTACGGCGCTCGCGGCGAAGAAATTGACGTCAGCGGCATATTGGCCGGCGTTGGTGTGATACGAGGCCACGTAAGTCGTGCCTGCAGTGACAGCGACGG
>JBDTMS010000367.1:0-4878 GCA_039934195.1 Betaproteobacteria bacterium | reverse complement strand
CCTGCAGGACGAGTTTCGCATCAGCCATGCCACCGTGCAGGTGGAGATCACGCTTAATCACCCTTGCGTGCTGGCACCCGACCATGTGGTCTGACGCCCTGCGCAGATGCACCGTGGTAGATCGGAACCACTGCTGCGAATCGTAAGAATGTGGTCGCTCAATTTAGCGACTCTGGGTCGAACCGTCCGGCTGGTTGCGCTCCTCAACCTCGCCTACTTCGGGGTGGAATTCTCCGTTGCTTTGGCAATCGACTCCGTTTCCCTGTTCGCCGACAGCATCGATTTTCTCGAAGATGCTTCGGTCAATCTGCTGATTCTTGTTGCGCTGGGATGGTCTGCGTCGCGGCGTGCGCAACTGGGGATGCTGCTCGCAGGCATTCTCCTCATACCGGGGGTTGCCACGCTGTGGATGGCATGGCAGAAGCTTAGTCTGCTGACGCCGCCGGAGCCGCTGGCTTTATCGCTCACTGGACTCGGCGCGCTGGGGATCAACTTGATTTGCGCGTTCATGCTGGCACGCTATCGACAGCACAGCGGCAGCCTGACTAAGGCGGCATTTCTTTCGGCACGTAACGACGCGTTTGCCAGTGTCGCGATCATCACGGCAGGGCTGGTTACGGCCGCTACTTTGTCGGCATGGCCTGACTTGATCGTCGGTTTGGGGATCGCAATTATGAATGCCGATGCTGCACGAGAAGTCTGGCAGGCCGCTCGCGAAGAGCGCCGCGCCGCCGAAGCTTAGTGGGGCTCGATACGGAGTCTGTTCCACATGGCGTGCGAAAGTTGCCGGGATAACTATTTGAGATAAGCATGTCCTGCTGAGGGACGGGTTGGATTGCGGCCTTGACAGGATCCATCGTTTCCATAATAGTGGAAATATGGAAACTAAAACCGCCGTCGCCGCACTGGCCGCACTCGCGCAGGAAACGCGACTATCGATTTTCCGCGTCCTGATTCAGGTCGGGCCCGAAGGTGTACCAGCTGGGCGCATCGGGGAGCAGCTCGAAGTACCACCTGCAACGCTGTCTTTTCATCTGAAAGAGCTGAGCCGCGCGGGGCTCGTGTCTTCACGTCAGGACGGGCGGTTTATTTATTACACCGCCGACTTTGAATGTATGGCGGCGCTGATGAGCTTTCTCACGCAGAACTGCTGCCAGGGCATGCCGCAGGATTGCCTCACGGTCATGGCGACTGCGCTGGGAAATTGCTGTTCGCCGCAACCAAAACGCAAACCCACAAGGAGCAAGTCATGAAACGCTTCCACGTCCACGTTGCCGTCGATGACCTTGACGCGAACATTCGATTTTATTCCACGGTGTTTGGGCTACCCCCGACGGTCGTAAAATCCGACTATATCAAATGGATGCTCGAAGATCCGCGCGTCAACTTTGCAATTTCGAAGCGCGGACTCAAGCTAGGTATCGACCATCTCGGCGTGCAGGTGGACACCGATGAGGAGCTCGCACTAATGCGCGAGCACGTCGGCAGTGCGGAGATTGCCGCTCGAGACCAACTCGGCGCGGCGTGCTGTTACGCGCGCTCGGATAAATACTGGATTACAGATCCGCAGGGCATCGCGTGGGAAACGTTCCGCACGCTCGACTCGGTGCCGGTTTACGGCGATGTCGAACGACCAAGCGCTGCGACATCGGAACAAAAAAGCGCGTGCTGCGCGCCGGCCGGCGCCAAAACGCTCGTGACTGAATCGGCGAAAAAAAGCGGAGCCTGCTGCTGATGACTGGGACGAAAGAACCGCTGAATGTGCTATTTCTCTGCACCGGCAATTCGGCGCGCAGCATCATGGCCGAAGCGATTCTGAACGACATCGGCAAAGGCAAATTCAACGCCTACAGCGCGGGGAGTCATCCCGGCGGCACCGTCAATCCGTTCGCCATCGAGCTGCTTCGAAGCAACCAATTGGCGAGTGCCGGAGTACGCAGCAAAAGCTGGGATGAATTCGCCGCGCCCGGCGCGCCGTTCATGCATTTCGTTGTTACGGTGTGCGATTCGGCGGCGGCGGAAACCTGTCCGATCTGACCGGGGAAACCGATGACGGCGCATTGGGGCGTGCGCGATCCGGCAGCGGTGGAAGGCAGCGATGGCGCCAAGCGCAAAGCATTTCGTATTGCATACGCGGAGCTGAATCGGCGCATTGCCTTATTCGTGAACCTGCCACTGGAAAAATTACACGGCTTGGCGCTCAAGGCAAGGCTGGACGAGATCGGCCGCAGCAATTCGGACGAGAGCAGCATCGCACAATGACGCTCGCGCGGGCTGCGGCCGCGGAGGCCATCGGCACCGCGTTGCTGCTCGCAATTGTTGTCGGTTCCGGCATCATGGGTGAGAGGCTTGCGGACGGTAACGCTGCCATCGCACTGCTCGCCAATTCGATTGCAACAGGTGCCGGGCTGTACGTTCTCATCATAATATTCGGACCCATTTCTGAAGCGCACTTCAATCCCCTCGTATCCGCGGTTAGCCTTCGCCAAGGCACCCTAACGCCGCGTGCGTGCGGGACGTATGTACTGGCGCAAGTAGTTGGGGCGTTTGCAGGTGTAGCCTCTGCTCATGCGATGTTTGAATTACCGCTCATGCAAGTGTCTGCGCACATCAGGCCAACCACGGGAGAGGCGTTCGGCGAAGTGATTGCAACTTTCGGTCTGGTGCTGGCAATCATGCTCACATCGCGATTCCGCCGTGATGCAATCGCGCTTGTCGTCGCTGGCTTCATAACGAGCGCGTACTGGTTTACGTCATCCACCTCGTTCGCCAATCCTGCTGTCACCATGGCACGCGCCGCGACGGATACCTTCGCTGGAATTTCGCCGCATGATGTGCCGCTTTTCATCGCCGGACAGATTGTCGGTGGTGCGCTGGCATTTTTATTCGCACGCTGGTTGCTGCGGGATCACGATTATGCGGATGGCGCCAGGGAACCGTCGGATTACTCGTAGACATGCGACGGCAAGAGCGTGACATACGACACGTTTCGTTCAAACGGCCAAGGACATCCTCGGCGGGCGGCAGGAATGGTCACTCAGCCACTCGCCAGGGCGAACGATCGCGCCATGATTTCAATGCGGCTGTGGACCATTGCGTGGGTTTGTCCGTGTGGCAGACGTTGCAGGGATTCGGCACCTTCAACGCATCAGTCTGCGCCGGGATGATGAACTTGAAGGTATGCGAGCGTACATTCACATCGGCAATCGTCTGCTCGATCTTCGGCATGTGACACGCGATGCACTCGTTACCCGCGCTGTCGGATCTATGATGCGTATGTGCCTCGATGGACGGCGCGCGTGGGCCATTCGGCGTGTTCGGCCCATGGCAATCCAGGCAGATTTTGTTGGCAGGTTTCCAGAGCAGCGCGTCGTTTTGCGTGCCGTGAACATCGTGGCAACTAAAGCAGGTGACGCCGCGCGTGTACATCAGGCTTTGTATGAAGTCGTTTCCCTGCATGCGGTTTTTATGTGCGGTGCCATCGGCGAAGTGCGTGAACGATTGCTCGCCGAGTTTGTGCTCCTCCAGCTTCCAAAACTCACTCAAATTCATGCCGACATGGAACCCGACCGGCCAGTCGTAGTATTTGCCCGCGATCGGATTCTTCAGCGGCTGCCCCTGCGAGTGGCATGAGATGCAAACATCATTGGCTTGCACGTAGTCGAGCTTCGCCGGATTGACGATGTTTAGCCGCCCCTGATGCTTCGCGTGCTCGCTGCCCGCACCGTGGCATCGCTCGCAGCCGACGTTCCACTCGGTAACTTTTTTCGTAGCGATGTTGTAATTCACTGAATGGCAGCCGTCGCAAAGTGGGCCAGTGGGTCGCTGAAAATTGTCGGGCGGATATAGCGTGGCCCACCAGTCCGTGCCGTTCTTCACGAAATACGGCCGCCACATCTTGTGCGTGAAATCCCACTGCGCCGGCAATGGAAAATAGTCATCGCCGACCTGTTTGAAATAGCGCTGTTTCCATCTGCTCCCGTAGACAAACGCGACATCGTCTTTGCTGAAATTGACCAGAGGATCCGGCTTGGAAAGGTCCGGTGCGATGGCGTCGGGGTGTTCGCGCGGATTGCGCACTACGTTCGCCATGCGCGTTTTTTTCCAGCGCTCGTAGATGTCGGTATGGCAATCTTTGCAAGCAGCGGAGCCGACATATTGTGCGCCCGCTAAATCGACGGCTTGCGCTACCGTCGTTGCAGGCGGTGGCGAGGCCACTTTGGGAAGATTCCTGATGTACCGCACGAGCTGCCATGTTTGGCGCTCCGGCATTTCCCATGCGGGCATGCCGGTGTGCCGAACGCCATTGGTGATGTGGAAGAACAGCTCGCCGTCGCCGGCTTTCTGCACTGTCGGCTGGCGCAGGTCCGGCGGCCGCGGATACTGGCCCGCGCCGATCTCAGTCTTCCCGCTGCCATCGTAGGCATGGCAGATCTCGCACTTCTTGCGAAACACATCGCGTCCGGCGGAAACGTCGGCAGCCTCGGGATGAGCGGCTAGCGGATTCTTCAGATCGCGGGTGTGCCTGGGCACTGTGCGATACAGGAGCCACTGCGCCACCGCCATCTCGAGCGCGGGCGCATCTCCGCGCGCGCTCGAGCCCTCCCACATGACGAAGGCGTAACCCGCGCCGAGCAATACGATGAGCGCGACTGCGGCTGCGACGCCGCGCCTGAACCATCTATTTCGCGACATTTGATGTCTCCCGCATTGCGCCTCCGCTCTCGCTCAACGAACCGAGGAGGCAAGTGGTTTTACTTCGCCGCCTTATCGTCGCCCAGCATCAATTGAATCCCGAGGTAGGCGATAAAGCTGGTCGCATCCGGTCCGTTGGTGAGACCGGTGCCTACCGACGCGAGAAGCTTGAATCTCGAGCCG
>JBDTMS010000366.1:0-4881 GCA_039934195.1 Betaproteobacteria bacterium | reverse complement strand
TCTTGAGCCTGGTGCTGATTTCGTTCTACGGATTTTTGTCGCTGCCGCCGATGGTACTGATGCCGACCTTTCTCGACCACGTGCGCGGCTACACGATCGACGCGGTGGGACTGCTGCAGATGCCGCGCGGCATCGGTATGCTGATTTCGTTATTGGCGAGCGGCAAGATCACCGGCAAAGTCGATCCGCGCATACTTATCGCTTTTGGCCTGAGCTGCCTCGCGATTACCAATTATGAGATGTCGGCTTGGAACGCCGAGGTCGGCGAATGGCCGATCGTGTGGACCGGGTTTCTGCAAGGCATCGGCGCGGGGATCATGCTGGTGCCGATCCAGATCATCGCTTTCCCGGATCTGCAAGCACATCAGCGAACCGAAGCGACGTCGGTTTTCAATCTCGTGCGAAGCGTGTGCAGCAGTGTCGGCGTGTCGTTGTCGTTGACCTTATTTGTGGTGACGAGCACGCAAAACCGGAGCTGGCTGGTGCAGTACATCTCGCCGTACAGCCGTGCGTTGCGCGCCTCGGCGGAGGCGCGAATCTTGGATCCGGCGAGCCTGCATGGACTCGCGCTCATCGATCGCGAGATCGATCTACAAGCGGCAATTGCCGGGTACAACGCCGACTTTTTATTTCTCGCAATCGCTGCCGTTGCAGCGATGCCTGTGCTGCTGTTCATCGGACGCACACGTCGATCGGAAGGCGAGCACGCCGAGCTGTTGATCGAGTGACAAGCGCCGACGCGAACGAGCGCCAGGCGCGCGCTGTTCGCAACTCTGTAGCACAGGTTTAGGGTAAGCACGATGAAAGATATCGGGTTCGCGGTCGCACTCATGCTGGTGTTCGGTGGTGCCGAGGCCTACGACACCGGCAGCCTGACGTGTCCACGAATCGGCGAGCTCGCGGCCGAAACGGTGTTGGCGAAACACGATGGCACGACGGCCGATGCGCAGCTGCTCAAGCTCACCGCGATGCTCGAACCCGATGCCGCCGTCGAGCGCAAGCTGGTGACGAACATCGTGCACGTGCTCTACACGAACGAGCTGCTGGAAGCGATGAAGCCGAGCGATGCCTACCTGGTGTTCATGGGCGATTGCATGCGGGGCCGGCAGCAATTGCCGAGCGGCAGCCCCGCGCAGTCGCGCGAAAATTAGCTTCGATCCGCGAAGCACTAATTTCGGCGGCGCCGGTATCGGCGTTACTGCGCGGCTTTCTCGCTATCGCCTTTACCTTTCTTCCCTGCGGCTTCCGGCGTCGGTGCAGCTTGCTTGGGCGCTGTGACCGGTGTCGTCGCAACCTCTTTCTTCGCTGCTGTCATCAATGCCGAGCAATTGCTGTCTTTCGCACCGCCCGGATCGATTAGCACCAGCAGCGACGCCAACGGCGTAAGCAGCGCGCCGAGTGCGACGGCGGCGCCGCCGCGCAAAGCCAGCGGACCGATCTCGGGACGCACCGACGGATCGCGGAACGTACCGCCGATCGCGATCGGACCGCGCAACGCGGCGATGCTGACCCGTTTCGACTTGGCGATTAAGCGCAGGTTGTATTCTTCGCTTTTGAGATCGATATTCCCTTCGCCGACGATTTTTTCCTCGGACGAGTCGATCACGAATATGCCCGGCGTGGCCACGCCGTCTTTCGCATTTGCCGTGATCACCGCGCAATACACCGGCGCGTTCGGATTACCGCGAATCACGTACCTGATCGCGTTGGCGAGATCGAGGTTGGTCAGTACCAGTGCCAGCGTGCTCAGCTTGCCTTCGCCCATGATCAGCGCTAGTTCGCCGTTCGCCGAGGCCGCCATCTGTGCTACCGAGTTGCCCTTGGTTGCGAGTTTGATGCGCCCGCCGAGCTTGCCTGCGCTGCCGCCGCCTTCCTTCATCGCGGGCATCAGCCGTTTGATTTCCAGATTCGTAATCGTCGCGTCCGCGCGCGTCTCGATCACATCCTTGCTGGCGTCCAGATTGATCTGCGAAACGATGTGACCGCCGGCCAGACCGAAATCGAGCGGCGCCAGCGCGAGCTTGCCATCCTTCAACTTGAGCGCGAGCTTTACATTGTCGAGCGGAATGTCCTGCGTAATGATGCTCTCGCCTTTGAATTTGACGTCCACGTCGACGGAACGCAATTTCTCCAGGCTGTACGGTTTGGTCGCGAGTACTCTGCCGGTCACTTCGCGCTTGACCGTTTCTTTCCGCTGCTCGGGCGTTTTCGTCGCCCGGGCTTTATTAGGCGGCGGTGCGCCTAAGAATCCAGCGAGGTCTTTGTAGTCGAGCCGTTTCGAGACGATGTCGGCGTCGACACGAGTTTTTTTGTTGCCGATATCGACGCCTAGATAACCGTTGATATCGCTGTTGCCGACTTTGCCGCGCAAGTCTTTCATCGTGTATTTTTGCGCGTCGCGCACGAGATGTCCGGCGATGCTATAAGCGGGCGTCCACGGCAGCGGTACCGGCACGAGCGGATAGAGTTTCGACAAATCCTTCCCGCTCAGTTTTACCTCGCCGTCGACAGTCTCCATTTTCAACGGCACTACGGTGCCGTTGAACGAGGCTTTGGTGTCCCCCGCTCGCGCGGTGACGTCGAGTTTGTAAGGGCTGCCGCCTTCTTTCAACTCGAGCAGCGAACCGGCGCGGCCGTCGAGCCGAAATTCTTCGTTGCGCAAACTGCCGGCGCCTGCAAAGCGGATGGCAGATTCGGCATTGCCTTCGGCGTTGTCCGAATCGAGCGTGAGCTTGACGTCGGTTTCCGAGTCCGGATCGATGAAGGCGATTTTGCCGCCTTGAATCCACAGCGCTTGGATCTCGGGCGGATTCGACGATGAGCTCGTGTCCGTGTCTTCCGGTTTGCCGAAGGTCCAGTTTGCCTCGCCGTCGATATCGCGTTCCAGCGAGATATCGGGTTTGGTCAGGCGTACTTCCGGCAGCACGACGCGCCCGTGCAATAGCGGCAGCAACTTGATGCTCACGACTGCGCGCTCGAGCTTGATCATGTTCGATGCGCTGCCCCAATCGGCGTTGCCGAGCACCACGTCGTTCAGCTCGACATGCGGATGCTTGAACAACCCGATGCGCAGGTCGCCGTTGATGGCAAATGGACGATCCAGCTTTTCGCTGACGAAATGCGAGATCGGCCCGCGCAGGATATTGGCATTGACGAGCAAGATCGCGATCACGATCGCCGGAATGCCGACGATCACCAACAGCACTGCCAGCAGCACCCGCTTGACAGTGCGGCCGGTGCTGTTATTTGCCTCGCGCGCGGGCGATGCGCTGGATTGACCTGCTTGAGAATCGGCCACGACAGTCTCCTAGTCCGCTGATGGCCGGTTCGCGCCCGGCGCTGTTATGTGTATCGATGGAGCGGGTGCTAAGCTGTTAGCAATCGGTGTTCCCTGTGCGAGGCATCTCGCGATCGCGCGCGATCGCCGGGCGTCGTTGCCAATCGCTCGCCAGTAGGCGCGCGCGGAGCCGACGAGTCGCGTGTAATTCTTACGCTGTCGAAGTGCAGAGGTGCAACAAGTGCAGCGCCAAAGTCGTACGGACAAAACGCGAGCGGCGTGGCGGGATCCACCTCGAGAACCACGCTATACGGCCGCTACACGGTGTCGAACGGATGCATGTTCGGCGCACACGCCGCTCGGCGCGATCCCGGCTCTCGCAACGGCCCAATCATTGCGTAAGCGCGATTCAGCGAACTTGTCGCGCCCTTGGGACTATGCACCTGGGGACGTACGCAGTAGGAGAGATACGCTGCGGGTATGACGTCACCAGTTAGCCAATTGGAGTTATCCGATCGGAGTTGCTCGATCAGGTCGGCGATCAGGAGGTAGATCTTGTCGAAACTATTCACGTGGCTGCTCGCGCCGATGTTCCTATGCGGTTTGCATGGCGCGCATGCGGCAGATGATGATTCGGGCCCGAAGAGCGCATCGCAGCTGATGCACAAGCGGGACCGCGCGTGCGAGGGTCTGAAGGGCGTTGCGATGGAACAGTGCCTCGGCAACTATGTCGGTCCCGAGGGACGCTACGGCCGCGCCAGCGTGTACGGCAGCAAACACGGCGGCGGGGGTGGCGCAGCGAAACCGTCGGGCCCGCCCAGAGCCCCCAGACCGGGGCGTGAATAGCGTAGACCGCTAAAGTTCCTGCGCCCGATGTCGAGACTAATTCGCGACCATCTCGATGCGATAGCGAAGGAGCGGAAATTGAAGAACAGAGGTTTTACCTTGATCGAGCTGGTGGTGGTGATTTCCATTCTCGCCATCTTGGCGGCGATTGCGCTGCCCCGGTTCGTAAGCCTGCAGCGCGAGGCCCGCATCGCGAAGCTGAACGCCGCACGCGGCGCCGTTGCTACGGCGTCGTTGCTGATTCATGCGACCGTGCTGACGCGCAGCGTGGCCGACGCTACGGCCTGCCCGGCGGGGGGCGGGACGGCAACCAATGCGCAGAGCGGCGCCGGTACCGTCTGTACCGAAAACGGCGTCCTGAACACAACTAATGGCTATCCGACTTCGACGGCGTTGACCGCCGCAACGCCGGGCATCATCGCGGGCGCCGGCCTCACATCGCTGTTCAGCCCGACCGACACGCAACTTGCAGCGGAAGGCTACGACGTCTCGGTAGGCGGTTCTACCACCACGGTGCAGATCACCGGCGCGCCGACGCCGGCGAGCTGCCAATTTACCTACTCTGATTCGGCAACGGTCGGTGCCGCGCCGGTGATTTCAGCGATCGTCGCGACTGGCTGCTGAGGGCAGTCAAGCCGGCGCTAAGCTAAACAGCGCCGGACAACACCGACGTGCGCGCGCAAGCATCGGCGGGTAGCGTTAAGGAAGCTCTGAACAAGTCTTGCGAGCGCGACTGGGGTGATTTGGGCCGAGGGCAA
>JBDTMS010000365.1:0-4881 GCA_039934195.1 Betaproteobacteria bacterium | reverse complement strand
CGAACAGGCTGTCGTCTTCTCCGCGTGATTTGACTCGGATGGGTTTGCGCGCATTGGCTTCGTTGAGCACTTCGACCGCGGCGATCTCGCCGTTGGTCATCTGCTCGACTTCCATCGCCCAGCGCGAAGGCACATAGCCGGATTTCACCCAGTTGTTGACGACCGCACGGTCAAGGCGAAATCGGCGCGCGACTTCGGCTTGACTACCAAAAATAGCAACGAGGCGGTCGGCGCAATTCACCTGGGCATGCTCGAAAATGGGCGAATTGCAATTCTGCCTTATCAAGTTCAGTTTGACAAGAAGGGTTTACTGACGGCGTAAAATGGTCAATTAGGCGGCATCAATACGCCGGAGCGGGATGATGACAGCGGGCGCTAACTCTGTCTCAGCGCCTTTTGTGGGCTTAGGCTCGGCTTCGGTTTCCGCCCTGAGCTGGGCGTAATCAAACAGTTTGCGATCAAGCAGGTGCGAGGGCGCAGCGTTGCTGAGACTGCCAAACAAACTCTCGATGCGTCCCGGAAAATGGCTTTCCCAGTCCTGCAGCATCAGCTTGATTTGCTGGCGCTGGAGCAGCGGTTGCGATCCGCACAGGTCGCATGGAATGATCGGAAATGCCTTCACCTCGGCGTAGCGGGCCAGGTCGCTTTCCGCAACATAGGCGAGTGGGCGAATCACAACGTGGCGCCCGTCATCGCTCAACAACTTCGGCGGCATCGCTTTTAGCTTGGCCCCGTAGAACATATTCAGAAAGAACGTCTCCAGAATATCGTCGCGGTGATGGCCCAATGCGATCTTGGTCGCGCCCATCTCGCCTGCCATCCGGTAGATCACGCCGCGCCGCAGCCGCGAGCACAGGCCGCACATGGTTGCGCCTTCCGGGATCACGCGCTTCACCGTGCTGTACGTGTCCTGCTGATGGATGTGGAATGGCACGCCGAGCTGGGTGAGATAGTCCGGCAGAACGTGTTCCGGAAAACCCGGATGACGCTGATCGAGATTGAATGCGACGACCTCGAACGATATCGGCGCATGCGCTTTCAAGCTCAGCAAAACGTCGAGCAGCGCGTAGCTGTCCTTGCCGCCCGATAAGCACACCATCACCTTATCGCCGTCTTCGATCATGCTGAAATCGGCGATTGCCTGCCCGGCCAAACGGCGCAGCCGCTTTTGCAGTTTGTTCGCTTCGTAGACTTGCTTCTGCGGTCCCATGCCCGATGCTCAGAGATGAATGCTGCGGCCGCCGTCGACCGTGATGACTTGCCCCGTAATGTAGGGCGCATCGTAGATGAGAAAGCGCGCGGTGCGCGCAATGTCTTCCGGCTCGCCCGCGCGTTTGAGCAACGTCGTGTGGATAATGCGCTGACGCGCGAGCTCATCGGACCAGCGTTCGTCCTCGGGCCACAAAATCACGCCGGGCGATACAGCGTTGACGCGCACCTCCGGCCCCATATCGCTCGCAAGCGATCGCGTCAACGCCATCAATCCGCCCTTGGCAGCGCTGTATACGGCGTAGCCTTTCATCGGGCGATCGGCATGGATGTCGACGATATTGACGATACAACCATGCGTGCGCTTCAGATGCGGCGCCGCCGCTTGCGACAAAAACAGCGGCGTCTTGAGATTGGTGCCGACCAAATCGTCCCAAATATCTTCGCTGATCTCACCGATCGGTGTGGGAAAAAAACTCGACGCATTGTTGATCAGCACATCCATGCGGCCGAAGCGCTGCACCGTCTCATGCGCCAGGCTCGGCAACGTCGAGACATTGAGCAGGTCTGCCTGAATCAACGCGACCGAGTCGGCCCGCACGGTGTTGAGCTCGGCTTGCAGGGCACGTGCGGCGTCGACGGAAGATCGGTAATGCAGCATGAGCTGCGCGCCGCTTGCGTGCAACATGCGGCACATCGCCGCACCGACCCGGCGCGCGCCGCCGGTAATCAAAACGACCTTTTCATCCATCCTGGGTGACCTGCTCCTGGTGTCGAGTAGAATTCTAGCTGATTGCCACTTCCGCCCCGGGCCTACTTTGCTCAGCGCATTTCCCTCGGCCCTCGCGCCCAGCACGCTGGCACTTGCGCACAGCGCGCGACTGGTCGACTTGATCGCGCGCGAAATTCAGCGATCGGGTTGGATTACATTCGCGCGCTATATGGATCTCGCCCTGTATGCGCCGGGCCTAGGCTACTACAGCGGCGGTTCCACCAAGTTCGGCGGCGCAGGCGATTTCGTGACGGCGCCGGAGATCTCGCCTTTGTTCAGTCAGCTGCTGGCGTGTCAAGTCGCGCAAGTGCTGCGTGTTACCGGCGGCGACGTGCTCGAGCTGGGCGCGGGATCCGGTCGGATGGCGGCGGACGTTCTCGCATCGCTTGACGAGATGGAGCAGTTGCCGCGCCGCTACCTGATCCTCGAGGTGAGCGCCGAGCTGCGCGCGCGCCAGCAGGAACGCCTAGCCGAGCTGCCGCATCATCTGCGCGAACGCGTGCATTGGATCGACGCGTTGCCCGATACCTTTAGCGGTGTCGGGCTGGCCAATGAGGTTCTCGACGCGCTGCCGACGCATGTCGTGGCGTGGGAAGACGAGCACATCTTCGAGCGCGGTGTTGGTTGCCAAAACCGTACGCTGGTTTGGGAGCAGCGCGAGCTCGCGGCCGGTCCGTTGCGGACCCGGGCGTTGGAAATCCACGCCGCCTCACCGTATATCAGCGAGATCAACTTGAATGCGCCCGCGCTGGTGCGCTCGCTCGCGGCAATGCTGCAGCAAGGCGTGCTGCTGTTCATCGACTACGGCTTCGGCGCAGCAGAGCTCTATCATCCGCAGCGCAGTCAGGGAACATTAATGTGCCATTTTCGCCACCGCGCGCACGACGACCCATTTAATCTTCCCGGCCTGCAGGACATCACCTCTCACGTCGATTTCAGCGCGATCGCACATGCCGGTGTTGCGGCAGGGATGGATTTGCTGGGATATACGACGCAAGCGCAATTCCTGATCAACCTGGGTATCACCGATTTGCTCGCACAAACACCCGCGACCGATGTCGTAACGTATGCGCCGCTGGCGGGTCAGGCGCACAAGCTGTTGAGTCCGGCTGAGATGGGCGAGCTATTCAAAGTCATTGCGCTTGCCCGCGGCGTCGAGCCTGCGCTGCAAGGCTTCCAGGCCGGCGACAAGAGCCGCCTCCTGTAGAATCGATGCGATGCCCGCAATCCTTCGCACGCCGGACTTACGCTTCGCCGGCATTCCCGATTTCCCGTATGCGCCACACTACATCGACCGGTTGCCGGGATATGCGGGTATGCGCATGCACTACGTAGATGCCGGGCCGCGCGATTCGGATACGGTGTTCTTGTGTCTGCACGGTCAGCCGACTTGGGCCTATCTATTCCGGCGCATGCTGCCCGTGTTCGTCAATGCGAATCACCGGGTGCTGGCGCCGGATCTGTTCGGCTTTGGACGTTCGGACAAACCGGTCGACGATGAGACGTACACATTCGATTTTCACCGAGACTCGCTAAAGTTTTTCATCGAAGCGCTCGATCTGCGCAATGTGTGTCTGGTCGTGCAAGACTGGGGCGGCTTGCTCGGTTTGACTCTGCCGATTGCGATGCCGGAACGCATTACGCGCCTGCTCGTGATGAACACAATGCTCGCCACCGGAGAGCAACTGCCGCAGGGATTTTTGACCTGGCGTAGCTGGGCGAACCAGCATCCGGACATGGAAGTCGGCAAGCTGTTGGGGCGCGCGTGTCCGCATCTCAACGCAGCCGAACGTGCTGCGTACGACGCGCCGTTTCCGGATGTGCATTACAAGGCCGGTGTGCGCCGCTTCCCGAATTTAGTGGCGGAGCATCCCGATTCGCCGGAAGCCGTTACCGCCCGCGCCGCCCGCGACTGGCTTCGCACGAAATGGCGCGGCGACAGCTTCATGGCAATCGGCATGCAGGATCCGGTGCTCGGCGTAAACGTCATGCGCGCATTGAACAAGGAAATCCGCGGTTGCCCGGCGCCGATGGAAGTGCGCGAAGCCGGCCACTTCGTACAGGAGTGGGGCGCGCGCATTGCCGCGAATGCACTGGCGCATTTCTTCCCATACTGAAGCTACGCACGTCTGCGCGCTGGTACGCGTCTGAAAACACAGCGCGCACGCTGCGCTGTTTGCGGTGACTCGATATGCACATCCACATACTCGGAATTTGCGGCACGTTCATGGGCGGCATCGCGGTGATCGCGAAGCAAGCGGGTCATCGGGTGACCGGTTGCGATGCCAATGTCTATCCGCCGATGAGCACGCAACTCGAGGCGCAAGGTATCGAGCTCATCGAAGGCTGGGAGCCTTCGCAGCTCGCGCTGAAGCCGGACTTGTTCGTGATCGGCAACGTCATCTCGCGCGGCAACCCGTTAATGGAAGAAATTCTCGATCGCAATCTGGCATACGCATCGGGCCCGCAGTGGCTGTACGAACAGGTACTGCGCGACAAGTGGGTTCTCGCGGTCGCCGGCACGCATGGCAAAACTACGACGACCTCCATGCTGGCGTGGCTGCTGGAAGATAGCGGACTCGATCCCGGATTTCTCGTTGGCGGCGTGCCGGAAAACTTCGGCTTGTCGGCGCGTCTGACGCGCTCGTCGTTCTTCGTCATCGAGGCCGATGAGTACGACACCGCGTTTTTCGACAAGCGCTCGAAGTTTATTCATTACCATCCGCGCACCGCCATCCTGAACAACCTCGAGTACGACCATGCCGACATCTTTCCGGATTTGCTCGCGATCGAAACGCAGTTTCATCACCTGGTACGCACCGTCCCTCGCAACGGTCTGCTGGTGACGAACGGCCGCGACGAAAGTCTTGCGCGCGTACTGGCGCGCGGGTGCTGGACAC
>JBDTMS010000364.1:0-4889 GCA_039934195.1 Betaproteobacteria bacterium | reverse complement strand
GCAGCGGGAAAATAACGCGGAACAATGAGCCTTTTCCGGGCTCGCTTTCGAATTCCAGGCTCGCGTCGAGCAGCTCGCAGAGTTGCTTGACGATCGATAGGCCGATGCCCTCGCTTGGATGCTCCGGCTGCAGAGTCGTCACCGTCTCCGCCGCGCGGTTTGCATTCTCATCCGGCGCAGACGCCTTGCCGTCCGAGACCGAGTCGTGGTCTGCGGTAATCGCCCTCAATTCGCTCAGTATCGGCGGCCCCGCGCCAAGCTCCAGTCCCGGCCCGGTGTCCTCTATGCACAAGGACCAGCGCTTGCCATCGCCGAGTGCCCAACTCACCGTAACCCCACCGCGCATCGTGTATTGCAGGGCGTTGACCAACAGATTTTGGGCGACGCGCTGGATCTTCGCGGCGTCGCCTTCGATGTGCAAGCTTGCCGGGCCTCTCGCGCGGAGAAACAATCCACGCTCCAGCGCATTGGGCTGTGTGTTTTCGCACAACTCACTCAACAGCAGCGCGGCGTCGAGCGGAGCGATCTGGCGTTGATCCTGCCCGGCCTCCAGACGCGCCAGATTCAGCAAATCGTTCAACATGGATTTGAGCGATGCGACGCCGGTCTGTAGCGTGTTCATCGACTTACTTCGGATCGAGTCGGTCGCCGCGCTGTGGTTGAGCAATACGGTGGCGTTGCTCACCAGGCCAACGCTGTTGCGCAGGTCGTGCGCGGCTTCGCGCCACACTTCCGCACGTTGGTGCTGAAGCGCATTCACTTGCTCCAGCGCGCGCTCGAGATCGGTCACCCGTCCGCCCGCGGCGGCTTGTTGAAGGCGCGCGTATTCGCTCACGCTCGAGCTGACGCCGTCACCGCATAAATCGAGCAGCGCGCGGCGCACCTTAGGCATCACGTTCGACTCGAGCTCGGCGTGGTCGCGCCCGTAGGCCTCCAGCTCGTCGAGCACGCAGCCATGCAGATGGTGCCACTCGCGCGTTACCTCGCCGACGTTGTAGCCTTCCTGCCAGCGATGCGCGCCGTGCTGGGCGCCGCCGCGCAGCGCGTCGTCATTGCTTTCCATCTCAGGGTCGCCGGATTGCAGCTCGCACTGGAAAGCGTCGAGTACCACGGGGATATGGTCGTTGAATTTATGGCGGGTCAGCGCCGCTGCGGTGGCGAGGGCAGGATCGCCCTTTACGGCTTCCCGCCACGCCTTCAATATTGCCGGCCTGCGGGTGAGCAGATGGGCGGCAACCGCGCGCAAGTGTTGTTGAGCGGTGATCATGGAACGCTCCCCGGTTCGCTAGTCCCTGTAGCGACACTTTACTGCATTATTCTTACGAAGCCAGAGTCGAGTGCGTAGATCGCGAATCCGCGTCGGCCTGCAGACGCTATCTGGGGTCGACATCCGTATCGCGTCATCGAGTTCGCGCCGGCACGGCAACCAAACAGGCGCCCGAGGGTAGTGCTAGAGTGCAGTCGTACGTCGTCGTTGCGAAATTCCGCAGAGCGCGAGCCGCTTATCGATCTGCTGTGCGGCGGTTCGATCGAAGCGCATAGCAGTGGGTTGAACGAGGCAGCGAATTCTTGGTTTCTTTTCCCATCTTGGAGGCGAACGCCGTGGCGGCCGGGACACAAACAGAAAGTACGCAGTCCAGCAACGATGGCGGGCGTCGAGTGCTGGTCGTCGACGACAACGCGGACGCGGCAGAAAGCATCGGCACTCTGCTCGAGATCTTCGGTCACTCGGTACAGATCGCAGGCGACGGCGAAGGCGCGCTGAAGCGCGCACGCGAGTTTCAGCCCGAAGCGATCGTCCTCGACATCGGTCTGCCCGGCATCGACGGCTACGAGGTCGCTCGCCGTCTGCGCGAGCGGCCGGAAATGCAGAACACGATCATGCTCGCGGTCTCCGGTTATGGCCGGCCGGACGACGTCAAGCGCGCGCTGGACGCAGGCTTCGATCACCATCTGGTAAAGCCGGCCGACCCCGACGCGATCCATCACCTGTTGATGTCCTCGCGCGCACTGCCAACTTAAACGCGGTTGTGCATAACCTCGCGTTGTGGCTCGCTGCGCGACGGTAATCGGTCTTCATCCCGCGCCACGCTGTGGCGGCCATATCGCGCTGTGAGCGGATCGCCCTGGCCGTGGCGCTGATAGAAACTTTCAATCCTGCATTTGGCTCCCCCGGCCTGGAGCCGCGCTGGACGCACGGTGGCAAGGACGCCATCGGCACCGCCGCATCGCCCGCTAGCCGCATCTGGTTTACCCTCTGGAACGGCATCATCACCGAGGTGTTCTATCCGACGATCGATCGCCCGCAGATCCGCGATCTGCAGCTCCTGATCAGCGACGGCGCGAGCTTTTTTCACGACGAGCGGCGCCACTTGCGCAGCCGCTGCGAACAGATTGCCCGCGATGCGCTGGCCTATCGCATCACCAACGAAGATCCGCAAGGCCGCTACACGATCGTCAAGGAAATCATTGCCGGCAGCGCACCAACGTGCCTGTTGCAGCACACGCGGATACTGGGCGACGAGGCGTTTCTCGATCGGCTGCAACTCTATGTGCTGTGTGCGCCGCATCTGCAAAACGGCGGCTGGCATAACAATGCGCTGGTTGCCGAGGTCGCCGGGCGGCGCATTCTTGCGGCGGAAAAGGACGGCATGTGGCTGGCGCTGGCAGCCACGCTGCCGTATTCGCGTTTGTCGTGTGGCTATGTCGGCGCGAGCGACGGCTGGACCGATCTTGCGACCGATTTCAAGCTGTACTGGACCTTCGACAACGCGCTCGATGGCAACGTCGCGCTGACCGGCGAGCTGGCTTTGAACGGGGCACGCGAGTTCACTTTGGGACTCGCGTTCGGCGACAGCCTGCACAGCGCGGCTACGGCGCTGTTCCAAAGCCTCGGTTTGCCTTTTCTCGTACACAAGCGGCGCTACGTGATGCAAGGTCAGCAAGCCGGCCGCCGCATCAAGACTTTGGATGGCGCATCCGGCGACTACGGCGAGCTCTACCATCGCAGCTACGCCGTGCTGCTCGCACATCAAGACAAAACCTTTGCCGGCGCAACTATCGCTTCGCTGGCGATTCCGTGGGGCGAGATGAAAGGCGACGGCGAGAACGGCGCTTATCATCTCGTGTGGACGCGCGACATGGTGAACAGCGCGATGGCGATGCTCGCCGCGGGTAATCAGGAAACGCCGCTGCGCGCGCTGATCTATCTCGCTGCAACCCAAAATCCCGACGGCGGCTTCGCGCAGAATTTCTGGATCGACGGTACCGCCCATTGGCTCGGCATTCAACTCGACGAAGTCGCCTTTCCGATTCTGCTGGCCAGCCGATTGGCGGACGAGGATGCACTGCAAGGCTTCGACCCCTACCCGATCGTCATGCAGGCGGCCCGGTTTCTCGTGCGTCACGGCCCGGTGACCGAGCAGGAGCGCTGGGAGGAAGTCGCCGGGTATTCGCCGTCCACGCTGGCGGCAACCATCGCCGCGCTGGTGTGCGCTGCGCGATTCGCGCGCATCCGACAGGAGGAGACCGCTGCCCGGCATCTGGAAGCGTACGCGGATTTCATCGAAGATCATCTGGAAGAATGGACGGTGACGACGCGCGGACGTCTGCATCCGGAAGTGTCGCGCCACTATATGCGGATCAACCCGGCGGCGGGCGATCCGGCGCGCACACCGCAGGATGCAAACGGCGGCATGCTGAGCTTGCCGAATCTGCCTCCGGGCGTGCCCTCGCTGTTCGAAGCACGCGATCTGGTCGACGCCGGTTTTCTCGAGCTCGTGCGCTACGGCATTCGCGCCGCGGACGATCCGCTCATCGTCGATTCATTGCGCGTGATCGACGCCGTGTTGCGAGTCGACACGCCGTTCGGTCCAAGCTGGCGCCGCTATAACAATGATGGCTACGGCCAGCGCCCGGACGGCAGCGGCTTCGACGGCTGGGGCCAGGGCCGCGCGTGGCCGCTGTTGAGCGCAGAGCGCGGCTATTACGAGCTCGCGGCGGGCCGCAGTATCGTGCCGTTCATACGTGCGATGGAAGGTTTCGCTTCGGTCACCGGCCTGCTGCCGGAACAAGTGTGGGATGCGCCGGATCGACCCGATGCCTACATGCGGTTGGGACGCCCGACCGGCGCCGCCATGCCGCTCGCGTGGGCGCATGCCGAATACATCAAACTGCTGCGTTGTGCGCACGATGGCACCGTATTCGATCGTATAGCGTGCGTAGCCGATCGTTACCTTTCAGTCGGTCGCGCAGCTCGCGTTCGGCGCGAGATCTGGAGTCCGAATCGTAAGGTCGATCGCATGCGCGCGGACCGCAGCTTGCGCGTACAAATGCCGGCGCCGTTCGCAATGCGCTGGTCGCGCGATTACTGGCAGACCATCGAAGGCGCGCAATCCACCAGCAGCGGCGTTGGCGTCTACTACATTGACATCGCAGCTGCGGCAACAGCAGAGCTGAAATTCAGCTTACAAACGCAAGGCAGGGAAGCGGAAAACTTCAGCATTGCACTACACACGGAGTAGGACAACGCCTGACTTTGCATGCCATTCGCAGCGCACGGGCACTTTTTGCTCGAACGCGTATCCAAGTGGCCTGAGAGGGATTCCGAATCGATACACCCTGGATCGATGCGCAGCCGTCTCAACAACCGCATCTGCGGCCCGGAGCGTCGCTCAACGCGACGCGGTAACCGATAGGAGTGTTGTCATGATCAAGTGGGCTATTATCTTCCTGGTGATCTCGCTCATTGCGGGTCTGTTCGGCTTCACCGGAATCGCTGCGGGGTCTGCCGCGATCGCCAAGTTCCTGTTCTTTGCCGCCTTGGCTCTGTTCGTGATTTTCCTGATCCTAGGCGTGACGGTGTTCAAGAAAATAACCTGACGTCGACG
>JBDTMS010000363.1:0-4897 GCA_039934195.1 Betaproteobacteria bacterium | reverse complement strand
CAGCGCTGACACGCGCACGCGCCGAGCTCGGCGACCTAACCTAATCGTACGTGCGGCTTAGCATGAGCGCGTTGCGCGAGTCGCAGTACTCGTCAGCAAAACCCACCAGTCCCGGTTCGCATCATATGCGAGCCAATGCGCACCGAAAATCGCCCACATCGATTACGGCGCACACGACTGCGCAAACTCTAAATACGCATGATAAAAGAACATCCCTGGACCGCTGTTGGCGCATCGATCGAGCACGCTGTCGGCACGCCGCTCACGATCACCTCCGCCGAGCCCCTCGGTGGCGGTTGCATCAACGAGGGTTTCCGCCTGCGCACGTCGCGGCAACAATACTTCGTCAAGTTCAATCGCTCGGATCGATTGCGCATGTTCGACGCTGAAGCAGCCGGCCTCAGCCAGCTCGCGGCGACGAAATGCATACGCGTTCCGCAGCCGGTGTGCGCATCGAGCACTTCCGACTTCGCATGGTTGGTGCTGGAATTCGTCCCGTTTTCGAGCGGTGGGCTGGACAGCGCGACGGCGTCGCGCCTCGGCACCCAGCTCGCCGCGCTGCATCGCTGCAGTCACAATTCGTTCGGCTGGAGCCGCGACAATACGATCGGATCGACGACGCAGATCAATACGCCCGAATCCGACTGGATCGTATTCTGGCGCGAGCATCGGCTGCGTTTCCAACTCGAGTTGGTCGGACGCAGCGCGGAAACGGAAACGCTCCGGCGCAGCGCAGCGCGACTGCTCGATCGCCTGCCTGGATTTTTCGCGGATTATCATCCCGCGCCCTCGCTCCTGCACGGCGATCTGTGGGGCGGCAATGCGGCGGTTATGGCCGATGGCGAACCCGTGCTGTTCGACCCGGCGGTGTACTACGGCGATCGCGAAGCCGACTTGGCGATGACAGAATTATTCGGCGGATTTCCACCGGCGTTCTACACCGCATATCGAGATGCATGGCCGCTCGATCGCGGTTATGCGCAGCGCCGCGATCTCTACAACTTGTATCACGTGCTCAATCATCTCAACTTGTTCGGCGGCAGCTATCTGCACCAGGCCGAACGCATGATCGACGGGCTGCTGGGCCGCAAGTGAGTCAGAGGGATTGCGCGAGCTGGTGCGCTCGCGCAATTCGCTGTCATAACCTTCAAGCCGTCTTAGCCTTCCAGGGCTGCGTCCATCGTGATCGTTGCGTTCAACACCTTCGACACCGGACAGCCGACCTTGGCCGCGTTCGCCGCTTTGTCGAACGCTTCTTTGCTTGCTCCGGGCACTTTCCCGCGGAGGGTGAGATGCACCTTGGTGATGCTGAAACCGTCGTCTTTCTTTTCGACGGTGACGTCGGCTGTCGTCGTAAGTTTCTCCGGTTTCAGCCCCGCTCCGGTGAGCTGATGCGACAGCGCCATCGTGAAGCATCCCGCATGTGCCGCGCCGATCAACTCTTCGGGATTGGTGCCGATGCCCTGCTCGAAGCGGCTGCTGAACGAATACTGCGTGTCCTTGAGCACGCCGCTTTGCGTAGAAAGCGTGCCTTTGCCATCCTTGAAACCGCCTCTCCAGACTGCCGTTGCTGCGCGATCCATAAATCACCTCCTGGGGTTGGGTTAGCGAATGTGCGAATGCACAGTGCGAGCATCGAGCGCCCGCGGTTGCTCATGCCCACGTGGTTGCTGATTCGCCCGCGGTGCTGATTCGTTAGACAGCGTTTCGCGCGTTGGTGCCTGGCGTTGCGTGAACGCATGAGCTGGCGTTTGCCTGAACGCATGAACTGGCGTTGCCTGGGCGCGTGAACTGGCGCATGAAAAGTTCGAGCGATCTCGTCTCGCCGCCCGCTCGCGCCTTGAGAATCCCTCCCCAACCTGCTAGATTCCGTACCGATCCGGTAGCGGCACGAATCGAATTGCCGTTGCAAAAATTCTTATAACGCCGCACATCAGGAGGAGAGCCATGAGCCATCGCTCATTGTTGCTGGCGCGTGTCCTCGCTCTGTTTTTGCTGAGCGCGCTCGCCGCCAGTGTCCAGGCCGAAGACCGCAAAACCGTCCGCATCGGATTCGTAACGTTCCTGTCCGGTCCTGCGGCCGGTCCATTCGGCGTCCCGGCCAAACTGGCCGCCGAAGCGATCGTCGAATCGCTGAATGCCGGCAAAGGGCCAGCGCCGTATAACACCAAGGGCTTCGGCGGCAAACCGGTAGAGCTGACGATCATCGACGAAGCCGGCGGCGCCACCAAGCAAGTCAGCGAGTATCGCAATCTGGTCGAGCGCAGCGACGTCGACTACGTCATCGGCTACATCTCGAGCGGCGACTGCCTGGCGATCGCACCGGTCGCCGAAGAGATGAAAAAAGTCACCGTGCTGTTCGACTGCGGCACGCCACGCATCTTCGAGGACGCCAGCTACAAATACGTATTCCGCACGCGTCCGCACGCGACGATGGATGCCGTTGCCGCGGCGCTGTATCTGCTCGAGACGCATCCGGACGTGAAGAGCTTCGGTGGCATCAATCAAAACTACGCGTGGGGTCAGGATTCCTGGAACGACTTCAGCGCGACGATGAATGTGCTCAAGCCGGATGCGAAAATCACCACTTCGCAGATGCCCAAATTCGGCGCCGGCCAGTACGGCGCAGAAATCTCGGCGCTGGCCTCATCGGATTCCGATGTAATTCATTCGAGTCTATGGGGCGGCGATTTGGAAGCGTTCATGCTGCAATCGGTGCCGCGCGAGCTGTTCAAACGCACGCAGCTCGTATTGGTCGCCGGCGAACCGTACCTGGTACGCCTGGCGGGCAGCATGCCCGACGGCACCATCGTCGGCGCACGCGGAACGCACGGCGTGTTTGCGCCGCCATCGCCTTACAACGATTGGCTGAAGACGATCTACAAGGCGAAGGCCGAGGGCGTGCTGCCGACCTATCCGGTTTACAGCACCGCGGCTGCGTTCCTTGGATTGAAAGCCGCCTACGAAAAAGCCAAAGCCGCCAAGCCGGCCGCTCCGAGTGCGGAAGAATTGATTCCTGCATTCGAAAATTCCAGCTTCGCATCGCCCAGCGGCAAAATGACCATGAGCCTGGGGAAAGGACATCAGGCCTCGTCCGGTACCGCGTACGGCACCACCAAACTGGTGAACGGGCAAGTAACGGTCGTCAACATCAAGACCTACCCTGCTGAGAAAGTGCAACCGCCGGAGAGCATGACCAGTGCCGACTGGATCAAGTCCGGCATGAAGCGCAAATAAGGCCGCACGCGGGACCACCAGCATGGACCAGCTGCCGGCCGTCGTCATCGACGGAATTCTCTACGCTTCCTGGATGTTCATCATCGCAGTGGGTCTGACGCTCATCTACGGCGTGATGAAGATCTTGAACGTCGCGCACGGCAGCATGTACGCGATCGGCGCGTATGCCGCGGCGACGTTCGCCGGGTACTGGCTGCAGCACGGCTATCCGCCGATGGGCAGCTACCTGGTCCTAGTGGTTGCCGCACTGGTCGTCGGACTGATTGCCGGCCCGCTGATCGAACGCGGCCTGCTGCGCTGGATGTATGGGCGCGATGAGATCGTGCTCGTTCTGGTCACCTACGCGGTATTTTTGATTCTCGAAGATCTGACCAAGCTCACGTTCGGCGTCGATCCGCTGATGGTGTCCGAACCGTACGGTCTGCTCGGCACGCTGAAGATGGGACGGCTGATCTATCCCGTGTACAGCCTGGTGCTGGTGCTGGCGGCGATCGTCGTTGGCGCTGTCATGGCATTCGTTCTCAACAGCACGCGGCAAGGCAAGATTTTGCGTGCGGTCATCCACGACCGCGAGATGAGCATGGCGGTAGGCATCAACGTCGAACGTGTCTATCTCGTCACCTTCACCATCGGCGCCGTTCTCGCGGCATTGGGCGGCGCGTTGACTGCGCCAACAACGTCGGTGCAACCGGGCATCGGCGCAGAAGTCATCGTCCTCGCGTTCGCGGTCGTCGTCATCGGCGGGCTCGGCAGTCTCGGCGGCGCAGCGCTCGGTGCATTGATCGTCGGTCTAGTCCGCTCGGCAGCCGTGCACTATCACCCGGAAGTGGAATTGTTCAGCGTGTACGTCGTCATGGCGCTGGTGCTGATCATCCGTCCGAAGGGCCTGTTCGCCGCACCCGAAGCGCGCAGGATATGAAAAAAGATCGCGCGGTCCTGCTGCTCGCGGTGATGCTGGTGCTGCTGCTCGGCATCGGTCCGTTTCTGCCGCAATGGGCGCTCTCGTTCTTGAGCGTCGCGCTCTATCTGGGCATTGTCGTGCTCGGCATGACTCTGCTCATGCGCACCGGTCTCGTCTCGTTCGGACAAGGACTCTATTACTGCGTCGGCGCCTACACGGCGGGCGTTCTGGACTACCGCTATCACGTCTCCGATCTACTCGTAATGGTCCTGCTCGGCGGCGTGTTCGCGGCGCTGGTCGCCGCCGTGCTGGGTTTGCTGCTGGCCAAGTATCGCGACATCTTCTTCGCCATGCTGAGCCTCGCGTTCTCGATGATCCTCTATGGTTTACTGGTCAAGACATCGGAGCTCGGGAGCACCGATGGCTTTGGCCTGTCGGTCAAGACGTTTGCCGGCTTCGCGCTGCCGAGCAGCTGGATCCGCTACACGATCTACGCCTTTTCGGCGGTCACTGCGTTCATCTGCGCGGCTGGCGTGCATCGCTATTTCAATTCGCACTTGGGCCGCATGGCCGGCGCGATCAAAGACAACGAGCTGCGCGTCGAATACATGGGCGCATCGGTGCGCAACGTCATTCATTTGAACTACGTCCTCGCCGCAGCGATGGCCGGCATCGGCGGCGCGCTCATGGCCGCGGCCATCGGCCACGTCGATCCGGAAACGACGGCGTACTGGACCACGTCCGGCGACTTCGTGTTCA
>JBDTMS010000362.1:0-4928 GCA_039934195.1 Betaproteobacteria bacterium | reverse complement strand
TGCAGAAACGGATTGACCTCACCGGCTTCGGGAAAATAGTCGCGATCTGCGAAGCGATCGGGTTGCTCGAGAATCGCGTGGTATTCGGGATGCAGCAAAATCGTCGCCAGTGCGGTCGATTCCAAGCCGGCAAGCGGCTGTCCTTGGCGATACTTGCTCCAGGTATCGAAAAGCATCCCTCGGGCCTGGTCGCGCGTCGGAGAGAACATGGCGTCTTAGTTGAACTTGAGCTTCGGCTTCACGGCTGCCGCCGCCGGGGTCTTGTACTTGTATTCGCACAGATCGCGAATCACGCACGCGGGACAATTGGGTTTGCGCGCCATGCAAACGTAGCGGCCGTGCAGGATCAGCCAATGATGCGCGTTCTGGCGGTATTGCTCCGGCACGAACTTCAACAGTTTCGTTTCGACTTCGACCACGTCCTTTCCCGGCGCGATGTTGGTTCGATTCGCAACGCGGAAGATGTGTGTGTCGACCGCGATGGTCGGCTCACCGAACGCAGTATTCAAAACGACGTTGGCGGTCTTGCGGCCGACGCCGGGCAGTTTCTCCAACGATTCTCGATCGCGTGGGACCTCGCTGCCGTGCTCGTCGATCAGCATGCGGCACGTCGCAAGCACGTTGCGCGTCTTCATCCGGTACAGGCCGATGGTCTTCAAGTACGACTCGAGCGTTTCAGCGCCCAACGCAAGTATTGCCGCCGGGGTATTCGCGACTGCGAACAGATGCCGCGTTGCTAAGTTGACGCTCCGATCGGTGGCTTGCGCAGACAACACAACTGCGATGAGAAGCTCGAACGGCGTTCGATACTCCAACTCGGTCGTGGGATCCGGATTCAACGCCCGCAAACGCTCGAAGATTGCTGCACGCTTGGCCGGATTCATCGTGCGCTTCGTTTGATCGACGTCGTGTCTCGACGCGTGCGTGCACGTTCGATCGCGGCTTGCACGGCGGCTCGCCTGCGCAACACGTCGGGCGACTGTGCCGACGTGCTCGATCGCTCCACCTTGGCGTCCATCGCCGATGCATCGCTTGGCGAATCCGGGCGGGAGGCCAGCCGCTGCTGATGAAATGCGTAGCGCGCGCGCGAAGATGCCGGCGATGGGCCACCGATGGCTAACAGCGCACCTCTCGCGTTGAGCGCTTGCAACGGAACGAGGTCGATGCAGTCGACCGGACACGGCGGGATGCACAGCTCGCACCCCGTGCAATGCTCGAGCAGCACTGTGTGCATAGTTTTCGCCGCGCCGACGATCGCGTCGACCGGGCACGCCTGGATGCACAGCGTGCAGCCGATGCACCAGCGCTCATCGATCAGCGCGGCGGTCGGACCGGTCTCGACGCCATTGGCTGGGTTCAGCGGTTTCGGCTCGCGGCCGAGCAACACTGCCAGCGCGCGGATGCCGTCGGCTCCGCCGGGCGGGCATTGATCGATGTCGGCTTCGCCAACTGCAATCGCCGTTGCATACGGACGGCATCCCGCATATCCGCACTTCGTGCATTGCGTTTGCGGGAGCAGGGCGTCGATCCGATCGGCGATGTCGTTCATATCGAGCGATCGCTTCTGCCGAATGTTCCGCTCTGACTAGCGCTGCTCGGCGAGCCCATGCACCCGACGCCCGAGGTGTTGCACGCAGCGCTCGATCCACCGCGCAGTGAGCTTTTCCTGAACGGTGTTCTGCGCGAGCCGCGCTGCTAGACCGGCGAAGTCGACGCGATCGAGCGGCTGGTCTTGATTGAAGCAGGAGAACACAAAAGTTCGCTCTTGCGTTTTCGGATCGACATGCGGTTGCAGACACTGCGCGCAGATCTCTTTCATCATGCATTGCATGGGCGAATTGATCGAACCGATCGCGAAGTGCTCGGGCTTCAGCTGATCTGCGAGCACGCCGTGACGAGCCGCGGCGACGGCGGCCATCATGCGGTCCGACCCGATCGCAAGGATGCGGTCGCCGGCGCTCAACGGTATCGATACATCGCCGAGCTCGCCCGCGGCATAGGCGCGCATCGCCTGCACCATGTTGCCGACGTACGCTCGGTCTTGCGCTCGCGTCGGCGTAAAGCCCGGCGCCTCATCGCAGCACCAGACCACGACGTCTGCGGCCGCTTCGATATCGGCGACTCTATAGCGGTCGATTACTTTTTTGTAGCCAGCGAAGTAGAGCACCTTCGAGCCTGCGGCACGCAGTGCCGAGCCGATCGAGAACAGCACCGCATTGCCGAGCCCGCCGCCGGCGAGAATCACCGTTTCGTCAGATGGAATTTCGGTCGGCGATCCGGTCGGGCCCATCAAGACTACCGGCTCGCCCGGCTCGAGCAGAGCGCAGAGATCCGCCGAGCCGCCCATTTCCAGCACGATGGTCGACACCAAGCCCTGCTCGCGATCGACCCACGCGCCGGTCAACGCGATGCCCTCCATCGCAAGCCGTGTGCCGTCGACATACGGCGCAATGCGCTCGTAGTTCTGCAGACGATAAAACTGACCAGGCTGGAATTTACGCGCAGCCTGCGGCGCCTTGACGACAATCTCGACGATCGTTGGCGTAAGCCGAATGACTTGATGGATCGTGGGTCGCAACTCGGCGTTCAGCGTGCTGGAGAACGCTTCGTCGGACATCGCCGATGCAGGCTCGACCCGTTCGAGCATGCGGCTGACGATCGGATAGCCCTGCTTCGCCGCGCCCATTGCCTTCACCACGTTGCCGAAGAACGAGGGATGCAGATCGCCGAAGAAACTGGTGAAGCGGCCATCCTCGCGTTTGTTCAACAGAACCAGCACTTCGAGGGGCTTCGCGCTCGCACGCTCGGGTGTCACCGGCTGACCGTTTTCATCGCATGCCTGGAAATATTTACCCTGCAGCTCGAAGTGGTCGGGGTCCTCGCGCGCGAGCACGGTGTTCGGCTGGGTGCCGGCAGCAACCAGAATCGTGCGCGCCGGCAGCACCGTCTCGCCGGCGTCGTGCGTTTCGTTGTTGTCGGTTGCTAAGCGAATCGAAACGCGCAGTCCGCTCGCATGCCCAAACGCATCGACCTGCACTTCGATGGGAATCAGACCTTCGCTGAATACGATGCCTTCCTCCAGCGCCTTTTCAACCTCTTCGTGGTTCAGCGTGTAGGAGGGGCTGTCGATCAGCCGTTTGCGATACGCAACGGTGACTCCGCCCCATTCCTGCAATAGCTCGACGCAGCGTGCTTCACGTCCGCCGTCTCGCGCCGCTGCGTGTTCGGCACGCAACGCGCGGGCGTGCGTGATGAATTCGTCGGCGATTTCGGTTTCTTCAACGGTCCAGATTGCGCGGATTGCGGTCTCGCCGCGCTCGTCGACCAGCGTCTCATAGCGCGCGAGAAATTTTTCGACTTGCACCGGATAGTAGGCGAGCGATTCGGTCGCCGTGTCGATTGCAGTCAAGCCACCGCCCACCACCACGACCGGCAGACGGATCTGCAGATTGGCAACGGTGTCGCGCTTTGCCGCGCCGGTAAGCTGTAGCGCCATGAGAAAGTCCGATGCGGTTCGCACGCCGCGCGCCAGGCCGTTCGGCAGATCCAGTACCGTGGGGCGGCCGGCGCCGGCGCACAGCGCAACGTGATCGAAGCCGGATTCGAACGCATCGTCCAAGGTCAGCGTGCCACCGAAACGTACGCCGCCGAACAGCTGGAACGTATCGCGCCGTTCTAGCAGCACGCGAATCAACTTGAGAAAATTTTTGTCCCAGCGCACCGTGATGCCGTATTCCGCGACGCCGCCGAAGCCCGCCATCACGCGATCGTCCAGGCTCTCGTAGATCGAGTTGACGTCGGCGATCGGCAAGAACGAAACACGCTCGCCTTTCAGGTCGCGACCCGACAGCGCCGCCGGCAGCGGCTCGATTTTCAAACCATCGATCGCAACGACGCGGTGACCATCGTTCATCAGGTGGTGCGAGAGAGTGAAACCAGCCGGCCCGGTGCCGACGATGAGTGCGCGTTTGCCGGTCGGCGCCTTCGGATACGGACGCTTGAGGTCGAGCGGATTCCAGCGCGTGAGCAGCGAATAGATCTCGAAACCCCATGGCAACTCGAGCACATCTTTCAACGTGCGCGTTTCCGCTTGCGGAATGTTGACCGGCTCCTGCTTTTGATAGATGCACGATTTCATGCAGTCGTTGCAGATGCGATGACCGGTTGCCGCCACCATTGGATTGTCGATGCAGATGAGCGCTAGCGCGCCGATCGTGCGGCCCTCGCTCTTGACTTTCTGGAACTCGGAAATTTTCTCTTCCAGCGGACAGCCAGCCAAGGTCACGTTGAACGGACTTTTCTTGAACGGCGGGCGCACGCTCGGTGTAACGGCTTTTTCCTGCAAGCCGTGCGAGCACGAATCGCGTCCTTGCTCATGACACCAGATGCAGTAATTGGTCTGATCGAGCGCGCCTTTGAGATCGGTGCCGCGGTCGGTCAATGCAAAGCCGTCGCGGCGACGCAAGTGCGACAGACGAAAGCTGCGGTAGCCGCCGGTATCGTCGGCGATCACCGGTACGAGCCGATTGTAGTCGAGCTTCGCCGGTGCCTTGAACAGCACGCCCTGCGCATGGCGCGCGCGACCGGCTGCGGTGTGTGCAGCCCACGCGGCGTACTGCAGAGCAAGCTCGAGTTGCACAGCATGTGCGGCTTCATCCTTCTGCCACTCGGCCACGAGCCGAGCAAAATCGAGCTCGGTAAAATGACCGCCCATGTAAGTCGTGAGCCTTGCCTCGAGCGCGAGACCATCGATGCGCGTCGCTTCGTCGGCTTTGATTCGCGCCATCGCCTTGCGTTGTACGAACAGACGCTTGCACGCGTACAGCGGCGTCAGCTCGTGATGGCGATTCTGCAGCTTCGCGACCGGTGCTTCGATGCGGAACAGGCGTGCCAGAAAATCTTCCAAAGGCGCAGCGAGTGCAATCAGT
>JBDTMS010000361.1:0-4946 GCA_039934195.1 Betaproteobacteria bacterium | reverse complement strand
ATCGATACCGATGCGTGGGACCCGGAGACCGATCCGTACATCGAGCGCTATTACAGCGCTATCCGACTGCCGGTGAAGCAGGAAAACAAGCGCGCGCTGCAAGAACGCATGCAGCTGAGCGTCGATGAAGACATTCCGCTGCTCGCGACCATCGGTCGGTTTACGCCGCAGAAAGGCCAGGACCTTCTGCTCGAAGCGATTCCAGAAATATTGTCGCTGCCGGCGCAACTGGCTGTGCTGGGCGCCGGCGACCCGGACCTGCAGGACGCGTTTCAAGCGCTCGCGCGAACGAGGCCCGGCGAGCTGGCCGTGCAAGTCGGTTACGACGAAGGGCTCGCCCATCGCATCGAAGCCGGCGCGGATATCTTTCTCATGCCGTCGCGATTCGAACCGTGCGGACTGAACCAGATGTACAGCCAGCGCTACGGCACACCGCCGATCGTGCACGACACCGGCGGCTTGCACGACTCGGTCGTGGATTTCTCGCCGGCGGTAGCGAAGACGGCGGCGACCGGTTTCATGTTCGACGAGATGACCCCTGTTGCATTCATCGCTGCGGTCCGCCGCGCAGTCGCCGCGTATCAGGACAAGAAGATCTGGCGCCAGCTGCAGAAGAACGGCATGTCGCGCGACTTCAGCTGGGAGGCAAGCGCGCAGCGCTATATCGCGTTGTACGAGGCGCTGGTGGCGTCCTGATTGCCGCGGGCGAAGTATCGGTCGCCCGGACGAGTCGCGGCAATCCCAGGTGGTAGCGCAAATACGAGAGAGGACCGCAAAGACGAGACAGGAGCGCAAAGACGAGACGCGCCGCTTCGCTGCCCTCTCTGCTGCGCGGTTAGGTGTAAAATCCAGACATTCCAGCGCGCAGGCGCGTGCCTGGCTCGACAATCACACGGGACGGAGGATACGCACATGATCGGCGATCGCATCGAGGTAAACATCGCAGGTGGCCTGGATATTCCGCTGCCGCGCATGGTCCACATCCGTCAGAAATTCGCGACGCCGAAGGTGGCAAGCGTGCAGCAGACCGTGGTCGATCAGTTCAAGCGCCCCGAAGTCCGCGCCAAAGTGAAGCCCGGCATGACCATCGCCGTCGGCGTGGGCAGTCGCGGCATCGCTAACATCGGCGATTGCGCAAAGCAGGTCATCGCCGAGTTGAAGGCACTGGGCGCCAAGCCATTCATCTTCCCGGCAATGGGCAGCCACGGCGGCGCGACGGCCGAAGGCCAGCGCGAAGTGCTGGAAAGCTACGGCATCACCGAGAGCTTCGTCGGCTGCCCGATTCAGGCGCAGATGGACGTCGTCGAGCTCGGCAAAGTCGACGGCATGCCGGTGTACATGGACAAGCTCGCAGCCGCTGCCGATGGCATCGTGCTGGTTTGCCGCATCAAGCCGCACACGAATTTCCGCGCACCGATCGAAAGCGGCATCGTCAAGATGATGACCATCGGCATGGGCAAAATCATCGGCGCGACCGAGCTGCATACCAACGGGATGGATATGTTCGGCGAGCTGCTGCCGAAGGCCGCCAAATTCATCATGTCGAAAAAGAATTTCCTGATCGGCGTGGCGATGGTCGAGAACGCTGCCGATGAGACGACGCTGATCGAAGCAGTCCCGGCGGAACAGTTGTTCGAGCGTGAGCCGATTCTGCAGGCGCAAGCAAAAAACTCGATGCCGCGCATCTACTTCGACGAAGTCGACGTGCTGATCGTCGAACACATCGGCAAGAACATCAGCGGCGCCGGCATGGACCCGAACATCACCGGCCGCAACAACCGCTTTATCGAGTGGGAAGCAAAACCGCTGGTGAAGAAAATCGTCGTGCTCGGCTTGACGCCGGAAACGCACGGCAACGCATGCGGCATCGGCTGCGCGGATGTGACGACCATGCGGCTGTATAAAGAAATCGACATCCCGAAGACCTACGCCAACATCATCGCCAGCACTTATCTCGACGGCGGCATGATCCCGATGATCATGAACACCGACGAAGACGCGATCCGCTTGGCAGTGAAGACAGTGGTGCGGGTGAAACCGCAGGACGTCAAGATCGTGCGTATTCGCAACACGCTGGAGCTGGTCGACATTCAAGTCTCCGAGCCGCTGATGAAGCTCGTGCGGGCAAATCCGAGCCAGTTCGAAGTCGTCGGCGAGCCCGAAGCGCTGAAGTTCGACGCCAAGGGCATCCTGTATCCGATGCTCGGCAAGCATCACGAGACCGCGCACGTTTAAGCGCACTCGACCGTAACCTTCGAGGGCCGTTCTCCGCCAAAATCGCCGACCGCGATCGACGGTGGGAACGGCCCGCTGCTTCTTTCAGGTCGCACTCAGCATGCAGATCCACCTCGACGCGATTGGCGGCGTAGCCGGCGACATGTTCATCGCCGCGACACTGGACGCGTTCCCTGCTTTCGCGGAACCGATGTTCACGGCCATTCGCGCCGCCGGCCTGCCGGAGACGATCACGTGCCGGGTAGCGGATCATCGTGATCACGCGCTTACAGGATTACGTTTTCTGGTGGAAGAGCCGGCCTACCGGGAACGCGAAGCAGGTAGCCGAGAGCTCGGCGGTACGCATCACCGGCATGTTCCGTTTCGAGACATCAAAGCGCAGCTCGAGCGCGCGAGTCTATCTGCCTCGGTGCGCACGCGAGCGATCCAGATGTTCTCGTTGCTCGCTGAAGCCGAGAGTCAGGTGCATGGCGCGACGCCCGAGGAGGTCAGCTTTCATGAGCTCGGCGGCTGGGATTCCATCGCCGATATCGTCGGTGCCGCGTTCTTGATCGATGCCTTGAATGCCGATGCCTGGACGGTGAGCGCTTTGCCGCAAGGCTCGGGGCGTGTGAAGACCGACCACGGCTGGCTGCCGGTGCCGGTGCCGGCGACGACGCTACTGCTGAAAGGCTTTGAATTCTTCGATGATGGATTACAAGGCGAGCGCGTGACGCCGACTGGCGCGGCAATTCTGCGGCATCTTAATGCTGCGCAACATCGCGCCGGCTCGCGGCGGCGATTGCTGCAGACAGGCAGCGGCTTTGGGACCAAGACTTTTCCCGGCCTGAGCAACGTTCTCCGGCTGCTTGCATTCGACGAGGCCTTGTCGGAAGTCACGCGCGACGAAGTGGCGCAGATCGCGTTCGAAGTAGACGACCAGACGGCTGAGGATCTCGCGATAGGACTGGATCGATTACGTGCGCATCCGGGTGTACTCGACGTGCTGCAGATTCCGGCGTTCGGCAAAAAAGGACGCATGGCAGCGCACATTCAATTGCTCGCGGACCCGGCACAAATGGAAAGCGTATTTGAGGCATGCTTCACTGAAACGGCCACGATAGGCTTGCGCTGGCAGGTGGTAAACCGTTCGATCCTGCCGCGTGCCAATGCGCATGCCGACGTCGACGGTCGACGCATTCGGATCAAGACCGCACAGCGCCCGACAGTCGACACGGTGAAAGCCGAAAGCGACGATCTGCGCGCGATCGATGGCGGCAGGCAGCAGCGTGATGGCGTCCGCAGACGCGCAGAGCAGGCAGGACTGGTAGAGGATGCGAATGAACGAACCGATTGACGCCGCCGCCATCGCAAGTCGCATGGACGCGGTAGAGAAAATATTGCGCAGCATGGGCAGCGTCGCCATCGCCGTCAGCGGCGGTGTGGACAGCATGACCTTGGCGACCTTCGCGCACCGTGCGCTCGGCGGGGATGTCACGATGTTCCATGCGACCTCACCCGCGGTCCCCGGCGAAGCGACCGCGCGTACGCGCGACCTCGGCACCCGCGAAGGCTGGAATCTTACGATTATCGATGCCGGCGAGTTTCAGAGCGCCGACTACATGGCCAATCCGGTGAATCGCTGCTTTCACTGTAAGACCAGTCTGTACGGCGCGATTACGCCGCATACGGTCGCGCAGGTCGTGTCCGGCGCCAACCTCGACGATCTCGGCGAATACCGGCCGGGACTGATCGCCGCGAAGGACCACAACGTCCGCCATCCGTGGGTCGAAGCGCAGGTCGATAAAAAAATGGTGCGCAATATCGCCCGTCACCTCGGCCTTCCCGATCTAGCGGAATTGCCGTCCTCGCCCTGTCTCTCCAGCCGCATCGAAACGGGAATCGGCATCGACGCACAAATGCTGGCGTGCGTGCATGCGACGGAGAAATTGGTGACAGGTCGGTTGGATCCGAAAACCGTTCGCTGTCGGGTTCGGGCGGAAGGGGTCGTCATCGAATTGGACGCGGATTCGCTCGCGGCCATGACCGTCGATAACCGCACCCGTTTGGCCGACGAAGTGAAGGCGCTATTCCGCGCGGCCGGATTCGACTACTTGGTTAGTTTCGCCACGTATCGAGTCGGCAGTGCTTTTTTGCACCCCGTCAAACTGGTCCGAACGCCTACGCCAGACTCGGCCGTCAGCACCACATAGTTCGAGTGCGATCGCACGTCTTCGGAGTAAGACTCGGTAGCCGATATGCCCTCGCACCCTAAGCAAGACATCAAGCTCGATCTGCAGCGCACCGATCGCCTCGGCTTTGACGAGGCGATCTACTGCAGCGGAAAAACGGTGCCGCATCTTGTTCAGATCCTCGAAAACGCAGGCGAGGCCAAGATACCGTTGCTGCTGACGCGCCTATCGGCGGAACAATTCGCGCAGCTCCCCGAACCGTTGCGCGGGCGCATCGACTTCGAGCCGATCTCGCGCACCGGTTATTTCGAGGCGCCGCACGAGCTCGTAGGCGAAGCGCAGATTGCCGTCGTGGCGGCAGGCACGTCGGATGTGTTCGTCAGCCGCGAGGCCGCGCGCACGCTGCGCTACTACGGCGTGCCGAATATCGAGATGACCGACGTCGGCGTTGCGGGTCTCTGGCGTCTGCTGGAACGCGTCGAGGAGTTGCGCAAGATGCCGGTGATCATCGCGGTGGCGGGAATGGATGCAGCCCTGCCG
>JBDTMS010000360.1:0-4965 GCA_039934195.1 Betaproteobacteria bacterium | reverse complement strand
CACGGTTGAGTGCGTCGAGCACGGCTTGATGCTCGCTCCAACTGCGCACGCTCGCATCCACTGCAGCCGGCGCACCGCCATCGACCGGCACGATCTGCCAACGCGGCGCGGCGAGATTGACCGCTTCCGGTCTGCCGAACACGCGAAACCGCGCACGACCCAGGCGGCGCACCGGTGCGCGCGCAGCCGCGCCGGTGAAGCTGTGAAACACGAGCAATTGCGCCGGCATCGTGTACGGTTGCGGTTGCGCCGGCGGCAACGGTGCACCGGGCGGCTGCGGCGCATCGAGAATGATCGACTCGTACTGCAGCGGCGCCGCCACGAGTTGCGCCGCATCCAGAGTCACGGCGTCGCTGCCGAGCACCAGGCCCGCGTCCATCGTTTCGAACGACGGGCTCGCGAGTTTTTCGTCGTCGCTCATCGCAAAGAATTGCGCGGGCGCAAATTGGTCTTGCAGCGCTGCGGTTTCTTTCAGCGGCTGATTGTTCAACGTCGCGGTGAGATGGAAGCGGGTATCGCCGAGCACGGGCGCGCCGCCGTAGGTGTTGATGTCGCGCGTACTGTTCAGCGGCGCGACCTGTTGCTTCACCGCCAGCCGGCCGAGCGGATCGAGCACCAGGGCCGCGCCGGGCGGCAGTTTGATCAACGCAACACCATGTGACTGGCCGACCGGCAGCTGCGTCGTCCAGCTTTGCGCGATCGACAACGCGCGCTTGACCTCGACCAGCACATCGACCGCAATCGGCAGCGGCGGTGCCTCGCCGTCGATCAGTGTCTTGTCGAAGCGCACCGAGAAATCGCACCAGAAAATCTCGAACGATGCCTTGCCGCTGACGCGCAGCGGACGCGGGCCTTCGAGCTCGCCTGCCAGCGAAACCTTGAACAAATTGCTCGAGCCGTGCTTGAGCTGCACCGACGCATGAAAGTCCGCGATGAAGTGCAGCGGTGCGATCTGCAGCAAGACGTCGTAGCCGATGTCGCCTTGTATGTTGAAGCCGTACGCCGCTGCATAGAGCTGGGCACGCGCGCCGAATTGCACGGTGTTCGACGTGATCGCGAAGTATGCGTCGCAGGTGAGACGCGGATTGTTGCCCGAGCTCAACGCGATGGCGATGCGCGCGAGCGGCGGCACGCCGGCCGGCGACGCGAAGCGCGGATTGAAACCGCCAATGGCCAATACAAATCCTGACCCCGGACCCGAGGTCCAGCGCGCCCGCATCGCCATCGCGCCGGTGAGCGCGTATTTGTGCACCAGCCGCGAATCGACCAGCACGGCATCGATCGACGCGCTGCCTTGATCGAAATCGATGACGCCCATCGCATCGAGATTCAGCCGCACCAGATCGTTCTCGCGCGATGGCAGCAGCGCGCTGATGCGCCCGAGCACGAGCAGTCGCTGGCGCACGCCGAATTCCAGAATCAGCGCCAGATCCATTTGAATCAACGTGGGCGTGAACCAGCCGATGCGCGCGAGCAAGCCAAGCAGATAACTGCCGCGCTGCGCTGGGAACGCGCTTGCCAGTGCGCGGATAATTGCCGGCGCGTTGGCGACCGGATCGCGCGGAAACAGCAGCGTGCTCAGCGTGTCGTTCTGCAACCCTTCACGCAGCACGTCCTCGTTGAACGTGCGGTGGATCGCCACCATGCCGCCGATGCCTTGCAAGGTGAAACCCATACCGAGCGGCAGCGGACGGAAGTCTTCGGCCGTGATGAAAATAATCATCGAATAGCCGCGGCTGCCGTCGGGCATCTGCGTGGCGATCAGGCCGAATGCCTTCAGCGTCATCTGCTCGTGCAGCGACAACTGCATCGTGCCCGCGTAGAGCTGCTGCGCTTCATCGTGGAACAGGAAGCCCCCGCCGGTCAGCACGCCTTGCGCTTCGACCGACAGGCCGATACCCGACGGGGGTTTGAATCCGAAATCCAGATCGGCTAGCCCAAGGTTACCGCCGTTTTGCGGAAAGCTCAGCGCACCGGCGATACCGATGCGGTCGAGCACCGCGCGCACCGGACCGATCGAGGCCGATAGGCTCGCCGAGACTTCCGTGGTCAGCTTGCCGTCGGGTGCTTGCACACCGATGTGCACGGACGATAGAGACACGCCGGCAACGGAGAATCCGATCGGCAGATCCGTCTCCAGGCCCGCGCCGCCGCTCAAGGTTAGACCACGCTGACTTGACCATGACAAGCCAAGATCGAACTTCGCTTGCAGTCCGTCTGCCGGCAAAATGCTGCTGAGAAACCCGTCGCCATCGCCCGGCGCAATCACCAGTAAACCCGACTTGGCGGCGACACCGATCGACGCAGCGGTTTGCTGCGAATCGTAGGAAAGCTCGGCATTGACCTGCACGTCGCCTAGCTCCAGCCGCGTGCCATTTGCGCTGCCGAGCAAGAACGCGGGCGCGGGCGCACCGGACGCCGGCAAGCGCTCGAGCGCGAGCTTGGCTGACCCGCCGGTCCCCGGCGAACCGGTGGGCACGAGCGAAACGCCGCCCGGACCGACTGCGACGGCAGGGATCTCGCCGCTGGCCGACACCGTCAGTTTCCATCGCTCAAATGCTTCGCTGTGGTTGAAGTCGCCGACGCCGGAAACGATGAACCCGACCACTGCGCCGGGATGCTGGTGAGACGATGGCGAGATCTCGATGGCAATGTCCGGCGTTCGCGCAAGCCCGATCCGAAATGTCGGGCGGCGCGCGGCGAAATACGCATCGGTGAGCGGCGGTGGCGGTGCGGGGAGCGGCACATCTCCGCTTATATCGACCTCGATGTCGATCGACGCCTCTGGATCGATCGTTTCGGTAGCGGTGGTGATCACTGAGGGCACAGTAGGGCGGTATTCGGTCCGCCACGCGATGCCTAAAGCGTCTGCCAGTAGCGAGAGATTCGGAAACAGCCGTGCTGCACTCAACCACGCATCGGCGCCCGATGCCATGCCGTTGGGAAAATAGAAGTCCTTGAACGTCGCGCCCGGTTGTGTGAGAAGACCGTTGATCGCTGCGAATTTGAAGCGATCGAGCGTGCGCGCGCCGCGCAGCGTTTTGCCCGCTTCGACGATCGCAGCTTCCATCGCTGCGGTTTCGCGCGCATCGATCAAGGTCAGCAGCGACGCAACGCGAAACGCGGTCGCATGCCGGCGCCGCAGATAGCTCGCCAGCAGGAACGACATTATCTCTTCCGGCAACGCCGCGGCAATTTTGTTGCGCGCCGGATCCGCGGCGAAGTCACGCAGTCCCTTCAGGATCGCTTCGACGTCGCGGCCGCATTGAAGAACCGACGCGAGGCCGCTCCAGCTCTGCAGCGACTGCGCATCGAGCGCCGTCAACTTCGCGATCACAGCCGGAGCGAGCTTGACGATCGGCATGAGCACCGGATCGCCGGCAATTGCTGCGCCGTAGCCAAGCGTTGCGAGCCAGTCGGCCAGCACCTTGGGATCGCTGGCGGCCTCGTTTAGCGGCGCCAGAAAATCGATCAGCAGTGCTTTTATCGTGGCAGTCAGATCAGTGGCCATGGGTTGACTCAGATGATGCGAGTGATGGGACGCAGCGGCGCCGGACCGGGGAGGCCGTACTTCTGCCACTCCGAGCCCCAGGTAATGGCGTTCTGCCAATGCAGGAAATCCGTCATCCCGTAGTGCCAAGCCATGCCGTCCGCAGGCAGATCGGCACCGACCGCAGCTTCGTGGCGCAAAGCGCCGGTCGCCCTCGCCCACCACGCCTCGCCGCTGGCGGAGACTGCTCGCCGCGTGGCGCCTGGGACGTCGAGCTTGTCGATGGAAAAGATCTCGATCTGAATGCCTTGCTGATTGCCCGGCATGCGATTCGGCGCGCCAAGGTAGTCGCCCAGACACATACGCAACGGCGTCGGCGACGCCGCCGACTCGACCGGCAACAGCGCAACGGTGCCGGCGCGCAACTGTTCGGCGAGTGTCCGATACTCTCTCGCATCGTTTTCGATTTCCACACCGGTTGCAACCCGGTTGCCTTCGCCGGAGGGCACGTGTCCCCAGCCGCGAATGAGGGCAGCGTTAGCGGCGTTGGCCGGCGCGGTGTGGAGCTGCACGGCGAGCTCGCATTCGCGCAAACGGACAATGAAACGATTGAGCCAATCGGAATTGTCTGCGGGTGTAGTCGGCGCCACCGCCGGGGGTGGGCGCGGGATGTCGAACGCTGCGTTCTCCAGGTAATACGTCAGCGACCAGACGTAAGTCGGCGCCAAATCGTAGTCGATCCGATCGGCGGCCGTGCGATGAAACACCTCATGTCTGACGAGCACAAACCCGCTGGTTGCCGGATCGTTGCTGGTCGCGAAACGGGCAGCTACGATCACGCCGTTGGCCATTGCGTAGATCGGTGTTCGCAGCGGCAGTAGAAATCTCTCCGTGATGCTCAACGCCGCGTGTACGCGGTTGTAGTCGGCCGCCGCGCCGCTCGCATCGAAGTAGTATTCGAGCAAAGGCGTATCGCGCCGCGCCTTCGCGTAGGGACGGCGCGTAGTCGACGCATCTAGCGCAGTCGTGTCGTATGGATACCACCACCAATCCCAGACTTCGCGCGCGAAGCGATGCCAATCGAACAGTGGGCCGGGGCATGGGTGATCGCCGCTGATGGCGTGCGAGACTATGCCCTTGAAGCACGGCGTGTCGCCGACCAGCCCGTTGCCGGGATGCACACCGAAGAAGCGGCGCCAGATCGTAAGGGCGATGGGCTGAAACCAAGTATTGAACGTCGCGTTGTTCGCCAGGATGTCGGCGGTCGTGCTGCCGAGCCTCACGGCAATCTGGTCGCGCTGCTGATTGGCGAGAATCATCTGGCGAAATTTCGCGGCGCTGGTGCCGTCGTTGTCGATCTGCAAAAACGGCAGCAGCGGAAAGTCTCTCGGCACGTCGTTCAGCTCCGTCAGCAAGCGGACCAGCAGCGCCAGGCTGCGATAGTTACGCTCGCTGAACAGCATGTTCTTCCAGTT
>JBDTMS010000359.1:0-4969 GCA_039934195.1 Betaproteobacteria bacterium | reverse complement strand
AACCGCAGAGGGCATCGAGAACATCGACGCGATCGCCGCAGTTCCCGGTGTCGACGTGTTATGGCTTGGCCATTTCGATCTGACTAATTTCCTCGGCATTCCGGCCGATTTCAAGCATCCCAAATACGTCGATGCGATCGCGAAACTGGTGGCGGCGGGGAAGAAGCACAACAAGGTTCTCGCGTGCATGACCGCCAACGACGCCTGGAGCCGCGAGTACTGGGATAAGGGTTTTCGCCTGTTCGCGATGGGCGTCGACGCGCATTTACTGCAAGGCGCGATTCGCCAGGGCATCGGGACGTTGCAGAGCTTGACCGGCAAATAACATCCAGCGGACATCGCTCACGAGAGCATCTGCAATAGACGCCAGCCTGAGAGGAAATCATGGCAGATAAATTTCGCATCGGCATCACGCGCGATGTCCTGAGTCCCAGCGGCGAGCCGGTATACGGTCACGAAGCGCTGAAGGTGCTCGACGATCCGATGGTGGAGTGGGAATATCTGCCGCAGGTCGAGCCCGAGCTGACGCCTGAGACCGCTGCGAAGTACGACGCGTTGTGCGTGTTCGCTTCTCGCGTGAGCCGGGCGACGGTCAGCGGCAAGGACTGCAAAGTAAAACTCATCGCGCGCTTCGGCGTTGGCTACGATTCGGTCGACGTGTCTGCCATCACGGAACGGGGGATTCTGCTGACCATTACGCCCGATGGTGTGCGGCGTCCGGTCGCAAGCAGCGTGATGGCGCTGACCCTGGCACTCGCGCATCGCCTGTTCACCAAAGACAAGCTAACGCGCGAGGGGCGCTGGCGCGAACGCGGCGACTTTCTCGGGTACGGCCTTACCGGCAGGACGCTCGGCGTGATCGGCGTCGGCAACATCGGCAAAGAAGTGTTCCGTTTGGCGCAACCGTGGAACATGGTGCTGGTCGGCTGCGACCCGAACGTAGCGCAATCCGCCGTCGCCGATCTCGGCGTCAAGATGGTCGATCTCGACACCTTGCTGGCGACGGCGGATTTCATCTCGGTCAATTCGCTGCTGGACGATAAAACGCGCGGACTCATCGGTGCGCGCGAGTTCGGCTTGATGAAGCCCTCTGCGTTTTTTATCAACACAGCGCGCGGCCCGGTCGTCGATGAGAAAGCGCTGATCGAAACGCTCACGGCGCGGCGTATCGCCGGCGCGGGCATCGACGTATTTGAAACCGAGCCGATCGCCGCCGATCATCCACTGACCCGGCTCGACAACGTGATCTTGGCGCCGCACGCGGTGTGCCACACCGACGAGTGCATGCGGTTGCTGGGCGAAGGCGCATTCGGCTCGGCTGTCGATATCGCGCACGGCCGCATGCCGAAGCACGTGGTGAATACGGGCGCGTTGAAAAACGCAGCATGGAGCAACAAGCTGCATCGCTGAACGGCAATCGAGGATCAACACGATGGCATCAGAGCGTTTTCGGGTCGGCATAACACGCGATAATTTGAAATCGGATGGAACGCCGATCTTCGATGCCGCATCCCTGAAGCTGCTCGACGACCCTCGCATCGAATGGGAATTCATGCCGGAGTTGGAAGCCGAGCTGACGCCCCAGACCGCCGCGCAATACGATGCGGTGTGCGTGATGATGGCAACGGTCACGCGCAAGACGGTGTCTGCCGCGGATCGTCGACTGAAGTTGATCGCGCGCTTCGGCGTGGGCTACGACACGGTCGACGTTGAAGCGTTGACCGACAGCGGTGTGCTGCTGACCATTACGCCCGATGGTGTGCGCCGCCCTGTTGCAAGTTCTGCGCTGACGTTCCTCCTCATGCTGGCGCATCGCGTGCCGGCCAAAGACAGATTGGTGCGGGAAGGACGCTGGAACGAACGCGTCAATTATATGGGTGTGGGTTTATCCGGTCGCACCTTGGGCTCGATCGGTGTCGGCAATATCGGCTCCGAGCTGTTTCGCCTCGCGACGCCATTCGCCATGCGGCATCTCGCGTGCGATCCATACGTCACGCCGCAATCCGTCGCGCCGCTCGGCGTCAAATTGGTCGATCTCGAGACGCTGCTGCGCGAGTCGGATTTCGTGTGCGTCAACTGTCCGCTCAATGCGGAGACGCGGCACATGATGAGCACACAGCAATTCGCGTTGATGAAGCCAACTGCGTTCTTCATCAACACGGCGCGCGGTCCGATCATGGACGAGAAGGCGCTGTATCAGGCCTTGACGCAAAACCAGATTGCCGGCGCAGCAATCGACGTGTTCGAGCAAGAGCCGACACCGCCCAGTAATCCGCTGCTCGAGCTCGATAACATCATCGTAACGCCGCATTACATTTGCCTGACCGACGAGTGCATCAACACGGTAGCCGCAGGCGTGTTCAGCGCGTGCCGCGACCTCGCCAACGGCCGCGTGCCGAAGAACGTAGTCAACCCGCAAGTGCTCGGCCGCGTGCCGTACTTCCACGCCTGACGCGGTAACCTTTGATTTTGACGTTCCCTAGTCTCCAGTCGCGAGCCCCTAACCCCTGGCGATAGCCCTAGCCCCGAGGCCCTATTTAATGCGCGACAACCCATTCAAAAGCAAACTGCAGCGCGGCGACCAAAGTTATGGTCTGTTCGCATTCGAGTTCTTTACACCGGGCCTGGCGCAGATCGCCAAGGTCGCGGGCGCGGAATTTATTTTGTTCGATATGGAACATTCCGGCGCCGGCATCGACGTGATGAAACAGCAGATCGCGTATTGCCGCGGTCTCGACGTCGCGCCGCTGGTTCGCGTACCGACGTATCAGTATCACTTCGTGGCGCGCGCGCTGGATGCCGGCGCGCTCGGCATAATGGTGCCGATGGTGGAAACGGTGCAGCAGGCGCGCGACATCGTCTCGTGGACGCGCTATCCACCGGACGGTCGCCGTGGTGCCGTACTCGGTGCCGCCCACGATGACTACACCGGCGGCGACATCAAGCAGAAATTGCAGATCGCCAACCAGCGTTGTCTCACCATCCTGCAGATCGAGACTGAGATCGGCGTGAAGAACGTCGAGGAGATCGCTGCCATCCCCGGAGTCGACGTTCTGTGCGTAGGCTTTCTCGATCTCTTGAACTTTCTCGGCGTGTCGGGCGAGCTCCAGCATCCGACCTATCTCGCGGCGGTCGACCGCATTGCGAAAGCGGCCAAGAAGAACGGCAAAATTCTTGCGACTGCCGCGCCGAACGCTACATTCGCGAAAGAATATGTCGCGCGCGGATTTCAAATGATCATGTTCGGCACCGATGCCGGTCTCATGCAAACCGCTTTGTCAGCATGCATTCAAGCGATGGCGAAACCGAAGTGAGGCGTGGCGGCGGTTAGAACCGCGCACAGCTCAAACCAGGAACGCACTATGTTGAGCGTACGACGTACCGGTAGCACGATGGGTGCAGAGATCAGCGGCGCCGATCTCTCGCAACCGATCGGCGAGGTTGGCTTTGCCGAGATTCAGAAGCAGTTTCTGCAGCATCAAGTGGTGGTGTTTCGAAATCAGAAATTGACTGCACCGCAGTTCTTGTCGTTCTCGCGGCATTTCGGCAACGCCGAGCCCCACGTGCTGGATCAATTTCATCATCCCGACGATCCGGACATTCTGGTGCTGTCCAACGTCGTGCGGGGCGGTAAACCGCTTGGCCTCGCCGACGGCGGTACCTACTGGCACAGCGATTATTCCTACCTCGACGTACCCGCCCGCGCGACGCTGCTCTATTCGATTGAGGTGCCGAAAGTCGGCGGCAATACAATGTTCGCCGATCAAGTTGCCGCGTACGCGGATCTCTCGCAGTCGATGAAGGCGCGGATCGACAAGCTGGTGGCGATTCATCATTACGGCAATCGCGACGACATGGATTTGCAATCGCGTACCGTCGCGTTCCCGCCGGACGAAAAACAAAAGCAGGTGCGCGGCATCCGCAACATTGCGCATCCGCTGGTGCGGCGTCATCCGTTGACCGGCACCAAGGTGCTTTATGCCGTGTCGGGCACATCGCTCGGCATCGAAGGCATGCCGCAAAACGAAGCACTGCAGCTTCTGCGTGAGCTGGCGGCGCATTCGACGCAGCTGAAATATCAATTCAGCGTGATATACGATGAGGGCGATGTCGTCGTCTGGGACAACGCTGCGGTGTTGCACTCGGCGACTCTGGTGGCGCCGGACGATGCGCGAACGCTATGGCGCATTACAGTGAAAGAACGCGAGCGGCCGATCGCATGAGCACGTCGGAGGCGCGGCGCGCATATCTAACGATTGAGCATGACCCGGCGACTGCGATAACCAAGGGGTCGCTGAAGAGATGATCAAGGTTTCGATGAACATCGCTGCAACGATCTTGGCGCTAGTCTGCGCGGCGTGGACCGTTAGCGCCTGGTCTGCCGGCTACCCGGAACCGGTGTCGGGCGAATATGTAATCCATGATTTCAAGTTCGCCAACGGTGAAGCGCTGCCCGAGGTCAAGCTTCATTACGTCACGATCGGCACGCCGGTGCGCGATGATCATGGCGCAGTGAGCAACGCTGTTTTGCTGCTCCATGGCACCGGCGGTTCGGGTAAGGGTTTTCTCACCGATGGCTTCGCCGGGACGCTGTTCGCCCCCGGTCAGCCGCTCGATGCGGCGCGCTACTTCATCATCGTTCCCGACAGCATCGGTCACGGCGGGTCGAGCAAACCCAGCGATGGCCTGCACGCTCGGTTTCCGCGCTACGTGTACGACGATATGGTGCGCGCGCAGTATCGGCTGCTGACCGAGCAGCTCGGCATTGCGCATCTGCGGTTGATCGTCGGCACATCGATGGGCGGCATGCACGCGTGGATGTGGGCGGTTGCCCATCCGCAATTTATGGATGCGGTGTTGCCGATCGTCTGTCTGCCGGTCGAGATCACCGGGCGCAACCGCATGCAGCGCTATCTCATCACCAGCATGATTCGCCGCGATCCGGAGTGGCACAACGGCGAATACACGC
>JBDTMS010000358.1:0-4976 GCA_039934195.1 Betaproteobacteria bacterium | reverse complement strand
ATTCCGCCGATGTTCTGCAGTGCGATGTTCCGCCCGATACCGCCGAGCTGTTCCGTCGTCATGAAAAGCAGACGAAAAGCCAGTGGAAGCGCCGGTTGCTCAGCATCTTTGCGTGGCAGATTCCGCTGCTCGATCCTGACCGTTTGCTGACCCGCACGTTGCCCGCAGTGCGGCCGGCGTTTAGCTGGGTAGGACTGGCGATTTGGCTCGCGGTTGTCGGTACGGCCATCGTGTTGGGCAGCACGCACTGGCGCGAGCTCACCGAGAACATGCTCGATCGCGTGCTCGTTCCGGAAAATCTGCTCCTACTTTGGCTTTTGTTTCCCGTACTCAAGCTGGTGCACGAGTTCGGTCACGCCTACTGCGTGAAAGCGTTCGGCGGCGAGGTGCACGAAATGGGCGTCATGATTCTCGTCCTGACCCCGGTTCCCTACGTCGATGCATCGGCGGCATGGGCGTTTCGCTCGAAGTGGCAACGTGTGCTGGTGGGCGCGGCCGGCATGGTGGTTGAAGTGTTCATCGCATCGCTGGCACTTTTTCTGTGGCTCAACATCGAGCCGGGCGCAGTGCGCACGCTGGCCTACAACACGATTCTCATCGCCGGCGTCTCCACTGTCTTGTTCAATGCCAACCCGCTGTTGCGCTTCGACGGGTATTACATGCTGATGGACTTCCTGGAAATTCCCAACTTGCGCGCACGCGCTACCGGTTATCTGATCTTTCTATGCGAGCGTTATCTGTTCGGTCGCCACGATGCGCAGCCGCCGATCGCTACCCACGGCGAGAAGATCTGGTTCATCGCGTTTTCCATAGCGTCTTTTCTATATCGCATTCTCGTCATCCTCGCGATCTTGTTGTTGTTGGGTCAGATTTCGCTGCTGCTTGGTGTAGTCTTCGCCGCCAGCACTGCTTTTGCGTGGCTCGTCATGCCGGCGTTTAAAATTCTGAGCTTTCTGTTCAACAGTCCGCGTATCCGCCGCGTGCGCCAACGCGCGTTGTTCGTCAGCGCATGTGTGGCAGCAACCGTCGTGACGCTGCTGTGGGTCGTGCCGGTACCGTTTCGCACAGTCGCTGAAGGGGTGGTCTGGGTACCGGAAGAAGGTGTCGTACGCGGTTCGGCCGATGGCTTCATTGCGAAAGTTTTGGTTCAGCCGGGCACTTGGGTCAAGCCGGACGATCTCCTCCTCCAGTTCCGCGATCCCGATTTGGAAACCGAGACCCGCGTGCTGGAAGCGCAGCTACACGAGGTCGATGTGCGTCACCGCGCGATGTTCCAGCAAGATCGGGTGAAAGCCGACATCCTCGCGGAGCAGCGGCGCTACATCGCGCAAGGACTGATGCGAGCGCAAGAGCGCAGCGCGGACCTGATCGTGCGAAGCCATACCGAGGGATGGTTCGTGCTGCCCAATGCAGAAGATCTGCCTGGGCGTTTCGTACGCAAGGGGCAGCAACTCGGCCATGTCGTTCGCCGCGACACCATGACCGTGCGCACGGTAATTCCGCAACAGGACATCGACCTAGTCCTGGCGGCCGCGAGGCAGGTCGAAGTGCGTTTGATCGAGCGTCGCGCGGTGCCATCGCGCGGCGCAGTGACACGCATAGTGCCTTCCGCGAGCGATCAACTGCCAAGCCCTGCGCTCGGCAGTCAAGGCGGCGGCCAGCTCGCTTTGGATCCGAGCGATAAAGACGGGCGCAAGTCCGTGCAGCGATTCTTCCAAGTGGACGTCGAAGTTCCCGCCGGCGCGCATCCGGTGCACGTCGGCGGCCGCGCCTATATCCGATTTCATCTGGGCTGGGAACCGATCGGCTACCAGTGGTATCGCAGCACCAGACAACTGTTTTTGTCGCGCCTGAATGTCTGATCTCGTGCTCGGCGGCGCCGGTGTTGACCTCGTGCTCGGGGGCGCCGGTGTTGACCTCGTACTCGGCGGCGCCGGTGTTGATCTCGAGCGCGGGGGCGCCGATGTTTGATCTCGCGCTTGGCGGCGCATCGGTATCCAGCGCCTATCCTGAGCACAAGCGCGAGCGTCCGGGTTTGCTCGATCGCATCGCGAATCGCGCAGCGGGCCCGGTCATCCGTTCGACTCGAGCCTATCGTGCCAAGCATACGACACTGATCGAGCGCGTAACCCGTCACGGGCTTGCACTGGAGCATCTCGACAACACCGCGCTGCGAGCCATCGCCGGTGAGGTCCGCGTCGAGCTCCGTCGCACGCAGTTCGGCTCCGATGCCGTGGCGCGCAGTTTCGCGCTCGTCCGTGAGGTGGCCAAACGCACGCTCGGGATGCGGCACTTCGATTGCCAGCTCGTCGGTGGCTGGATCCTTCTCAACGGTCTCATCGCAGAGATGGAAACCGGGGAGGGCAAGACACTAACGGCGACATTGCCTGCGTGCACCGCCGCTCTTGCCGGCGTCCCTGTGCACATCATCACCGTCAACGACTATCTCACCGCCCGCGATGCGGCCGAGATGGCACCGATCTACCATGCGTTGGGGTTGTCCGTCGGCAGCATAGTGCACGGCAAAGACACAGCGGCGCGGCGCGCGGCGTACGGCTGCGACATCACCTACTGCACGAACAAGGAGATCACGTTCGATTATTTGCGCGACCGCATCGCGTTGGGCCGTCGCGATAGTCGCGTGCAATTGCAACTCGAGCGCCTCGCCAGCGGTGCATCGATTGCGAGCAAGCTGACCTTACGCGGGCTGTTCTACGCCATCGTAGACGAAGCGGATAGCGTGCTGATCGACGAAGCGCGCACGCCGTTGATCATCTCCGGCATCGCCGATCAGGCGCTGGAGCGCGAAATGTACGAAACCGCATTGACGGTGGCGGCAGAGCTTGAGCGAGACATCGATTTTCGCATCGACGATCGCGAAAGACGAGTCGAGCTCAGTGCGATCGGACGAGACAAATTGAGTGAAGCGGCAGCGCAGTTACCCTCGCTGTTTCGCGGCGAGCGCCGTCGGGAAGAGCTGGTCACCCAAGCTCTGCAAGCCACATATCTGTTTCAGCGCGACACGCATTACCTGGTGCGCGACGACAAGATCCAAATTATCGATGAGTTCACCGGCCGCATTCTCGCCGACCGTACCTGGGAACAAGGCTTGCACCAGATGATCGAGGTCAAGGACGGCTGTGCGCTGTCGGGCCGGCAGACTTCGGTGGCGCGAATGACCTATCAGCGTTTCTTTCGCCGCTATATCTGGATTGCGGGGATGACGGGAACCGCCCGGGAAGTCAGGTCGGAGCTATGGTCCGTGTATCGTCTGCCGGTAGTTCGCGTGCCGACGAATCGGCCGGTGGAACGTCAGTACCTTCCCATCGAGGTGCATGCAACCGAGACTGAAAAGTGGCGAGCGATCGTCGCGCGCGTCGCAGCCTTATACCGAAACCGCAAGCCGGTACTCATCGGTACGCGCTCCGTCGCTGCGTCAGAACGCTTGAGCGCGCTGCTCGATCAGGCGTCGATCCCGCATCAATTGCTCAATGCGCGCCAGGACAAACAGGAAGCGGAGATCGTTGCGCAAGCCGGGCAACCGGGACGCGTGACGGTCGCGACCAATATGGCCGGCCGCGGTACCGATATCGTGCTTGGTGCCGGCGTCGCCGAACTGAATGGCTTGCACGTCATCGCCACCGAGCTGCACGAATCCGCGCGCATCGACCGCCAGCTGTTCGGCCGTTGTGGCCGGCAAGGCGACCCAGGTACGGCGCAGGCCATCGTCTCGTTGGAAGATGAGTTGATAAAGCTCTATCTCGGCGTCATAGCGCGTGTCGGCAACCCCGGGAAATCGATCCGTACAAAATCTTGGGGACGATCCTATGCGCGTGGGTTATTCCATATCGCTCAACGGCGCGCAGAACGGGTCAATCGATCCGTGCGAAAAGAACTGCTGACGCTGGACGATCAGCTCGGCGATCTACTCGCCTTTTCTGGCCGCGGTGAATAACGCGTCATCCCGTCGCGCCAGGCCGCAACTAGATTGATCTTGCGCCGATATCGCGTGCGGCTCGGCCGTGACTTATAGCAAGGTGTGTACGGGGAAATAGGCGAGCCCCATCCAGATCCGAGCTCATACCATCTGAGCGGTATCCAAGGCCCATTGCCCCTACGCGATATAGTTTGCCTTTGACCATGCAAACTCGGGAGAGCAGCAGATGGAATACAGGCAGCTTGGCGGTTCAGGCTTCAAAGTCCCCGCTCTAAGTTTAGGCACCGGCACCTTCGGCGGCGGCAATGAATTCTTCAAATCATGGGGCACCAGCGATGTCGCTGAGGCGACGAAGCTGGTCGACATCTGTCTCGAAGCCGGGCTGACAATGTTCGATTCGGCGGACGTGTATTCGGGCGGCATGGCCGAGGAAATACTCGGGCAGGCAATCAAAGGGCGGCGCAACCAGCTGCTCATTTCGACGAAAGGGACGTTTCGCACCGGGCCGGGGCCGAACGACATCGGCTCGTCGCGCTTTCATCTGACCGATGCAGTCGAGGCAAGTTTGCGCAGACTGGGAACCGATCATATCGATCTGTATCAGCTGCATGGTTTCGATGCGAGAACGCCAGTGGAAGAGGTGCTGCAAACGCTCGACGACCTGGTGCGCGCGGGCAAGATTCGCTACATCGGCTGCTCGAATTTTTCCGGATGGCATCTGATGAAGTCGCTCGCCGTTTCGGATAAGCACGGGCTGTCGCGCTACGTCGCGCATCAGGCGTACTACAGTCTTGTAGGTCGGGATTACGAATGGGAGCTGATGCCGCTGGCGCTCGATCAGAAAATCGGCACGGTGATCTGGAGTCCGCTCGGCTGGGGCCGGCTTGGCGGCAAACTGAGGCGCGGACAAGCGCTGCCCGAAACCACGCGGCTGCAAAGCAAGATTTCCAACGATAAAGGGCCGCCGGTTCCGATCGAGCATGTCTACAAGGTGGTCGATGCGCTGGACGAAGTAGCGAAGGAAACCGGCAAGACCGTT